>NZ_LZJD01000147.1:0-15923 GCF_001666875.1 Mycobacterium sp. E802 | reverse complement strand
TCGAGGGTGGCTTGCTCAGCCAGCAGATGCACCACCGCGGCATCGGCAGCAGCCCGGGTGCCTGCTGCCGGGCAGTCCGGGGTGCGGCACAGGCACGGCAGGTGGTCTTGCAGTCGGGCCAACGCCCCGGCGGCATCAGCACGGCGCTGATCCAGTGTGCGGGGATCATCAGGGCAGACGGTGGCGGCCAGGGCGTCGAGGCGTTGATCGAGAGCGGCGGCATCCCCGACCCGTAGATTGCCCCACACCGTCGCCATGCCCGGGATGGTGCCGGCCTCGACGCTGAAATGCCGGCCCTCATCGATCTGTGGGGGTACGCGTTCACCGTGGGGGTCCAGCCGTGCTACCCATTGATCGATGCGGTCACGCAGTTTGCGTTTCGATAGCCGCATCCAGGTTCCGGCGCGGGCGGCCAGGGCTTCGTCGACAGCGGCCCAGGCGGTGGGGTCGACGGTGTCGGTGCGGTTGATGATGGCCAACACCATGCGCATGTCGATGGCCCCGGAGGCGAACAGGGCCGCGACCTGGGGAAGCCGGTCACGCAACACGCGGGCGTGGCGGATCTGTTCACCGGCGCGGTGGCGGCTGATGTTCAACGCCGCGGAGATTTCGGCGGCGACCGCTTCGAACGGGTCGGTGCGCCAGTACACCGTCTCGGCCAGTTCGCGTTCGCGGCGGGTGTCCAACGCACCGATGGCGGCCAGCCGCGCGGCGATCGCCGCGGATTCTGCCCGCGCCGCAGCGCTCATCGCGTCGATGAGAGCGGCATCAGAATCAGTGTCGAACACATGTTCGATTATGCCACCACCGACCGACAACCACAGGCGTTTTCCGCATCACGGCAGCGCCGCCGCCAGTGCCATGTGCCCTTCGAAGCCGAGCCGGGTGGCCAGTTGGCGGTACTCGTCGCGCAGCGCCCGATAGGACACGTCCTCGCCTTTGGCGTGGGCGATCAGTGCACGGACCCGCAAAAGCGTGATGTCGCGAAGGACCAGGCCGTCCTCGGCCGGAACCGCCGCCAATCTGGCGATCGCGGCCTCGGCCTCGGCCACGTCGCCGACCACGCCGCGGTCCAGCAGGGCCTCGGCCAGGATGCCCGTCGCCAAGATGTTGTACGCGAGCTGCCCGCTGTGGAAGACGTCGTCGATCGCCTGGCGCAGGACCCGGATGGCGCCGGTCCGGTCGCCGCGCCTGGCGCGCTCACGTGCGGTGTAGACGTCGATACCGACCAGTTCGGACAGGTAGAACCGTCCACTGAGGCACATTTGCCGGGCCTGGCCCAGGATCGTCAGCCCCCGCTCCCGGTCCGCGGGCGAGTCCCGGTTCAGCAGGGCATATCCCATGGTCACCCGCGCGAGACCGAGCGCGATCTCGTCGCCGGCACCTTCGGTGGTCTGAAGCGCCCCATCGATGTCGGCCAATGCCTCGTCGCTGGCCAGCAGCACTCCGGAGGATACCGTGGTGAAGTAGGTCCACGTGATGACCAGTGCATAGGTGAACTTGTCGGTGTTGCGGGCCATCGCCAGGGCGTGGTCGCGGTCGGCGCGCCAACCATCAAGGCCCAGTGCCCATTTGGCGATACTTCGCCCCGCGAAGGCGACTGCCAGCGGTGAGCCCACGATGAAGTTGCCCATGGTGGGGTCACCGTCGGCCAACTCGATCGCCATCTGCGACCAGCGCAGCACCTCACCCATCTCACCGCTCTCGATCTTGAGCGAGATCGGCGACACCGACAATCCGACCGTGAGCGCGGGATCGCCGATGGATTCGATCAGCGTCATGTGCTCGGAAACCTGCTGTGAGGCATCGCGGACCCGGCCGTGCAGCATCAGCTCCCCGGTCAGCCCGGCCATGCCGATCGCGAGGGACGCTTTGTCCCCGGCGGCTTCGCAGAGCTCGCGCAGTTCCTCGAACCGGGCCCCGGAGATGCTGACCTCGCTCCGGAATCCGTTGCCGCAGACCAAGGTACGAGGAGCGATCCTCATCGCCGGCCGGTCGGGATCGTCGGCGGGCAATCGATCGGCAACCTGACGGGCCCGTTCCCAGCACACCTGGGCCGCGGCGGCGTCGCGGGAATGTGCCCATGCTCCCGCCCGCATGTGCCAGTCGTACGCCGCGTGCAGATCGCCGGCCGCCTCCAGGTGTTCGGCGATCAGTGCCGCATTCTCGTCAGCCAGTGCGGGTTCGCGGGTCACGATGGCCTCGGCCAGGCGTCGATGCAGTTCTGTGCGGTCGGACTTGAGCTGCGATTCGTAGGCGACGGTGCGCACCATCGGGTGACTGAAGGCATATTCGGCGTGCGGTGTGTACTGCACCTGGTCGATCAGGTCGGCCTCGATCAGCTCCTCGAACGTCGGCTCGGTGTCCAGGCAGGCCAGCAAGCCGGCGTTGAACCGGGTTCCGATGACGGCGGCGGCGCTCAGCGTTCGTTTGGCCGCCGGGTCGAGCCGGTCGATACGCGCGGCGATGGTGGCGTGCAGGGTGGCCGGCACGCTGACCCGCTCCTGCCGGTCGCACAAGACGTAGGCGCCCGGTTCGCCCTGAATCAGGCCACGTTCGGCGAGGTCGCGCACGATCTCCAGGGCGAAGTAGGGATTGCCGGCGGCGCGTCGGGTGATGGTGGCGGCAAGGGCGGCGACCCCGTCGCCGGTTCCGAGGAGTTCGCTGATCAACGTGGACGTCTCGGAATCATCCAGCGGGGCCAGCACTATCGTCTGCGCGCCGTGGACCCGGGTCAGGGCGCCGTGGTATTCGGGCCGGTAGGTGATCGCGACGAGGGACGGCGTCCGCGGGGTGACCGACAGGAAGTCGTACAGCATCGATTCGCTGACGCCGTCGATCCAGTGGGCGTCCTCGACGACGTATACCGCGGGCGTGGTCCGCGCCAGCGATGCCGCATTGACCAGGGTGGTCAGCCGCCTCCGCCGGGCATCGGGGTCGATCGTCGGCAGCACCACGTCGGGGTCGGCGATGCCGAGCAGGTCGTCGAGCAGCATCAGGTTCTGTGGGTCGTCGTCGGGCACCTGGGCTCGGAGCTTGGCGCGCGCCGCCTGCCGATCCAGGTCGGCCACGCCGAAGCCGGCTCGCAGCAGACCGGCGATGGCATGGAACGGGATCTCGCTGGTGTGGGACTCGCAGAATGTCGAGTGCACCGGGACACCTCGGGCGACTGCCTTCGCCGCGAGCTCGCTGACCAGCCGGCTCTTGCCCAGGCCGGGGCCGCCGGCGAGCAGGATGATGCTGCCGTGGCCGTCGATCGAGCGCTCCAGGATGCCTTCGACCGCGGACAGCTCCCAACCACGGCCGACCAGCGTCGAGCCGCCCGCATTCAGCAGGTTGTGAGTGGTGTTCATCTCCAGTAGGCGCCGTGCCCGGATCGGCTGATCGGCGCCCTTGACCTGCACCATCTCCGGATCGCCCAACCGCATGGAATCTTCGACGAGATGCGCTGTCGATTCGGTGAGCATCACTCCACCGGGCGGGGCGACGGACTCCATGCGTTGCGCCATCCCCACGTGCTCACCGATTGCGGTGTAGCTCATCGTGTCGGTGCCGACTTCACCGGTGATCACTTGACCGGAACTCAACCCGGCCCGCAATCGCAGGTCCAGGCCATCCTGGGCCTTTACCGCGATGGCCAGTTGCGCAGTCTGCTGGTGGATCTCCAGGGCCGCCAGACACGCTCTGAAAGCGTGGTCTTCCAAGGCAACCGGCGCTCCGAAGATGGCCATGATGCCGTCGCCGGTGAACTTGTCCACGGTGCCGCCATAGCGGCGGACCACCGCGGCGGAGCGGTTGAACAGGTCGCTCATGATCTCGCGGAGTCGTTCGGCACCCAGGGTCGAGGCGATGTCCATGGACCGCACGACGTCGGCGAACAGGACGGTGACCTGCTTGTATTCGGCACCGGGGGAGGGTGTGACGGGTGCGCCGCACGCGTCGCAGTACCGGGCCCCTGCCCGCGGCTGGGTACCGCATGCCCGGCATGTCGCAGTTGCCGTCATCTGAAGCCCCCGGCCATCGGAGAACCTGCTGCAACGAGGATAGAACGCAGCAACCGCCAAAGACAGGGGCCGAGCCCGGATACGCCGACGCGGGCGCCCCGAACGGGTGGGGGGTGGATCACGTTCGGGGCGCCATGTCGTCGGTCTCAGCTCAGGTGATGGACCTCCTGCAGGCCGTACACCGGCGTTGCCAGGCCCTCGTACCGGGCCTTGAGCTGCAACGCCAAATACAGTGAGTAGTGCCGGGATTGGTGGAGATTGCCACCGTGCAGCCAGAGATTGGGCTGTTGGGTGGGCTTCCACATGTTGCGTTGTTCGCCTTCCCACGGTCCGGGATCTTTGGCGGTGCCCGAGCCCAGGCCCCACACCTTGCCGATCCGGTCGGCGACCTCCTGGCTGATCAGGTCGGCCGCCCAGCCGTTCATCGAACCGAAGCCGGTGGCGTACACCACCACATCGGCGGGCAGCTCGGTGCCGTCGGCCAGGATCACCGAGTCCTCGGTGAGGCGGTCCACCTCGCCGTGGGCAAGTTTGATGCTGCCGTCGGCAATCAAATCGCAGGCACCGACGTCGATGTAGTAGCCCGATCCGCGGCGCAGGTATTTCATGAACAGTCCGGAATCGTCGTCGCCGAAGTCCAGTTCGAAACCGGCGGCCTCCAGGCGCGCGTAGAAATCCTTGTCGCGCAGTCGGATTGCATCGTAGATCGGCCGCTGGAAGTCGGCCATGATGGCATACGGCAGTGACGCGAAGGTGAGATCGGCCTTCTCGGTGGTCATTCCGGACGCCACGGCCCGCTCCGAGTACAGGTCGCCCAGACCCAGCTCCATCAGCGAATCGGATTTGACGACGTGCGTCGAGGACCGCTGCACCATCGTGACGTCGACGTCGTTCTCGTACAACGCTTTACAGATGTCGTGTGCAGAGTTGTTGGAGCCGATCACCACGGCGCGCTTGCCCACATAGCGGTCCGGGCCGGGGTGGTGGCTGGAATGGTGTTGTTCGCCCCGGAACACGTTCTGGCCGGGCAGGGCCGGGATGTTCGGCTTGCCCGACATCCCGGTGGCCAGCACCAGGTGCACCGGACGCAGGGTGACCCGGGTGCCGGCCCGGTCGACCTCGACCGTCCAGCGACCTTCGGCGTCGTCGTAGGACGCCGACACGCAGGTGGTCGAACTCCAGTAGGGCACCTCCATGACCCGGGTGTAGAACTCCAGCCAGTCACCGATCTTGTCTTTGGGTGCGAATACCGGCCAGTTCGGTGGGAACGGCAGGTAGGGCAGGTGGTCGTACCAGACCGGGTCGTGTAGGCACAGGGACTTGTAACGCTTGCGCCACTGGTCACCGGGCCGCTCGTGGCGGTCGACGACGATGCTGGGCACGCCGAGTTGGCGTAGCCGTGCACCAAGCGCGATCCCGCCCTGACCCCCGCCGATCACCAGGATGTAGGGCTGCTCGGAGTAGCCGAGCGTGAGTTCTTCGTCGAGGCGTTTCTCGGCCCAGGACCGGGTGTCGGGGTCGGAGCCGTGTACCGCGCCCATCGGTCGGGTGGCGCCTCTGCGTTCCTCGTGGCCCTTGAGTTCCTGAAGCGTGGTGAGCAGGGTCCACGCTTTGCTCCCCTCGGCGTCGTCGCGCAGACGCAGGTGCCCCTTGCCGCGGCCCAGCGCGGTCTCGAACTCGATGAATGCCGAGGTCACCACTGCATCCCCGACGAAGTCCTCGGTCGGGGTCTCCGCGGTCCGGAAACCTGAGGGGTCGGTGTCGTGCAGGCGCGACGACAGCATGTCGGCGATGCCGTCGCGTCCTTCGAGGGTCTTGATGTTCCAGGTGAACGCGACCAAATCCCGCCAGAAGCTGTCGATCGCGAACTTCGCCACGACGCGGGAAACGTCCCGGTCGGCGAGGGCGGACTCGAAGTCGGCCAGCCAGGCGTCGACCCGTTCCTGCGGTGTCAATGTGGTCGACGTGGTCGTCGACGTGGTCGGCGGTGCGGCGGTGGTCTGCGTCATGTGGCCCAGCCCACACCTTGGCCACGGGGTGCGACAAGGGTTGCACGGGGTTGCAGTGGGCCGCCGTGGCGCCCCAATGTGATGTGGAGCACAATCGGCGGTGATGGCCGGTTCGTCGATTCCTGAGCCCGCGGTGTCCTCCGGTGAGGATCCGCGGCGCTACGCCATGCTTTTGTCCGCCGTCTACGACGCCACCATGTCTGGTGACCGGGCCCCCGCGCGTCCCCGCCGGGTGATCGAGGACTCGTGGAACAGATTGCGGGCCAAGGGGATCGATCCGGATCAGCACATGCCGCCACGCGTCGAGACCGCGGGTCTGGACTTGCTCAGGCAGCAGTCGGGGCTGATCGCGGTGCTCGACGACGTCACCCGCGGGCTCGAATCGGTGATCGACGAGGGCGACAACATCCTGGTGATCGCCGATGCCCGCGGCCGGGTGCTGTGGCGGTCCGGATCTCCGCGGGTGCTCGGTCTGGCCGATCGCCTGGGCTTTGTCGAAGGTGCGAGCTGGAGTGAGAACGCGGTGGGCACCAATGGCATCGGGACGGCGCTGGCCTCTCATCGTGCGGTGCAGATCTTCTCCGCCGAGCATTTCCTGCGCACGCACCATCCGTGGACGTGTGCCGGGGCGCCGATCCGTGATCCACGCACTTCTCAGGTGATCGGAATCGTCGACGTCTCGGGACCGGCCGCGACGGTGCATCCGACCACGGTGGCCCTGGTGGACCTGGTGGCGCGGTTGGCCGAATCCCAGCTGCGGGAAGCGCATGACCGTACGTTGAACGTGCTTCGTGCGGTGGCGGCACCCATCCTGGCCCGGGTGGGCGGCCCGGCGCTCGCGGTCGATTCCGAGGGTTGGGTCACGGCGGTGGCCTCCCTGCCGCTGCACAACCGAATCCTGTTGCCCGAAAGCGGTTTACCTGGACGGGTCTGGGTGCCGCCACTGGGGATGTGCGATGTGGAACCGTTGCCGGGCGGTTGGCTGGTCCGAGCGGCCGAGGACACCGATACTGCTGCGACCCCGTCGCGGGTGACCCTCGATCTGCGCGAAGGTGAACCCGCACTGGAGATGACCGGACAGTTCGGCAACTGGCGGCGCAGCATCTCCAGTCGCCACGCCGAGATCCTGTTGGTGCTGGCGACCAGCGAGCAGGGCCGCTCCGCGCCGGAGCTGGCCGAGGATCTCTACGGCGACCGGTCCAGGGTGGTGACGGTGCGAGCCGAGATGTCGCGGCTGCGTAAGCAGTTCGCCGGCCTGGTGGCAGGCAAGCCCTACCGGTTCGGGGAGTCGGTCGTCGTCGACGTCCGGTACCCACAGGACATGTCGGCACTGTTGGCCTCGTCGACAGCTCCGGCGATTCACGCGGTGCGCGGTATACCTTGACGTGATGGTGGCGGATCCGACGCTTCTGGATGGTCTCGACGGCGAGGCCGGCGCACAGCGCGCCGAGTTGGTCGAATGGCTGTTGGACCGCGGCATCACCGCTGATCAGATTCGTCAGGCCGTGACCCCGCTGTTGCTGGCGTCGCGGCGGGTGGCCGGTGACGACGGCACATATGTCTCGACCCGCGAGATCAGCGAGCAGACCGGGTTGGACGTCGACCTGGTGCAGCGGCTGCAACGGGCGATGGGGTTGGCCACCGTCGACGATGTGGATGCCGCGGTGTTGTTGCGGGCCGACGCCGAGGCCGTCGGGTTCGCCGAACGTTTCCTGGAACTGGGGATCGATCCGGATCAGGTCGTGTTGATCACGCGGGTGCTGGCCGAGGGGCTCAGCCGGGCCGCCGAGGTGATGCGGTACGCCGCGCTGGCGGCCGTGTTGACTCCCGGGGCGACCGAATTGGAGACGGCCAAGGCCAGCGAGGCGCTGGTGGCCGAGGCGGCCCCGCTGATCGGGCCGATGATCCGCGACATGCTGTTCGTTCAGCTGCGCCACGCCATGGAGACCGAGGCGGTCAGCGCCTCCGAGCGGGCCGAAGGCGTTCCGTTGCCGGGTGCGCGCGTCGTCACCATCGCGTTCGCCGACATCGTCGGTTTCACCCGGTTGGGTGAGGTGGTGCCGCCTGAAGACCTGGAGCGCCTGGCCAATCGGCTGGCCGACGCGGCACGTGAGGTGGCGGTGGTCCCGGTGCGGCTGATCAAGACGATCGGCGACGCGGTGATGCTCGTCAGCCCCGATCCGGCGGCGCTGCTGGATGCGGTTCTGCAGTTGGTGGCCGCCACCGAAACCGACGAGGACTTCCCGCGCCTGCGGGTAGGCCTGGCCACCGGGCCGGCCGTGTGCCGGGCGGGTGACTGGTTCGGAAGTTCGGTGAACCTGGCCAGCCGGGTGACGGGGGCGGCGCGGGCTGGGACGGTGTTGGTGTCCGAGTCCACGCGTGCCGCGATCGTCGAGGCCGGCGATGACCGGTTCCGCTGGTCGTTCGCCGGGGCCAGGCATCTCAAGGGAGTCAAAAGTGACGTCAAACTCTTCCGGGCCCGCACGTCGGGCTTTATCGAATCTTCATCGAACGACTAGGGCGGCCACATCGATCATCGGCAAGCTGGAGACATGACGAAACTGATGATGCTGAGCGCCGGAGCGGCAGTGGCGACCGCCCTCCTCGCCGGTTGTAGCAACGAGACTTCCGACGGGACGGCCGGTCAAGAGACGAACCCCACGACCTCGTCGGTGATCAGTTCCCAGGCGCCCACCGAGACCCACAACGATGCCGATGTGATGTTCGCCCAGCACATGATTCCGCATCATCAGCAGGCGGTCGAGATGAGCGACGTGCTGCTGGCCAAGCCGGACATCGATGCTCAGGTGCGCGATCTGGCCACTCAGATCAAGGACGCCCAGGCGCCTGAGATCGCACAGATGCAGGACTGGTTGACGCAGTGGGGCAACCCGCCGATGCCGCCGATGGACCACGGCGACATGGGGCACATGCAGGGCATGGTCTCGGAGGCTGACATGACGGCGTTGCGCGAGGCGCAGGGCGTCGAGGCGGCCAAGCTGTTCCTGACGCACATGATCGCCCACCACGAGGGGGCGATCACCATGGCCAAGGACGAGATCCGCGATGGCAAGAACCCGGCCGCCCTCGAGTTGGCCCGCACCATCGTGAGCACCCAGCAGCAGGAGATCGACGCCATGAAGCAGAAGCTGGCGGCGCTCTGACCTGTCTATCCCGCCTCTATCCCGCGGGCAGGGTGATCGTGAACGTCGTCGGAGTGCCGGGGCGGCTCGTCACGGCGATCTGGCCGCGATGCGCCTCGACCAGGGCCTTCACGATCGCCAGTCCGATGCCGGCACCGCCGTGGTCGCGGTCGCGGGCGGTGTCGGCCCGGTAGAACCGCTCGAAGACATGGGGCAGGTGTTCGGCCGGGATGCCGTCGCCGGTGTCGGTGACGGTCACCGTGACGGTGCCGGTCTCGATGCCGGTGCGGGCCTCAATGGTCACCCGGCCCCCGGCGGGGGTGTGGCGCAGCGCGTTGGCGAGCAGGTTGCCCAGGATCTGGGCCAGCCGGTGCGGATCGGCCCATAGCGGTGGCAGCTCCTCGGGCACCCGCCAGTCCAGCGTCACGCCCTTGGCGTCGAACCGGTCTCGGGCTGCCGCCACCGCGTCGGTCACCACCGCGGCCACCCGGACCGGGGCCGGGGTGAGCGTGGTCTGCGTTTCCTCGGCCTGAGCCAGGGCAGCCGCGTCGCCGGCGAACCGGACCAGTCGGTGGGTCTGTTGGCGCAGCATCGAGACGGTCTCGGGATCGAGGGTCCGCACCCCGTCCTCGATCGCCTCGAAGTACGCCTCCAAGACCGAGACCGGAGTGCGGATTTCGTGGGCCAGGTCGCTGAACAGCCGGCGACGGCCGGCATCGACGGCCTCGAGCTGCGCCGCCATCTGGTTGAAAGACCTTGCCAGGGAATCGAAATCGTCCCCGAGATCCGCCGGTGGGACCCGGGAGTCGTAGTGACCGTCGGCGATGGCGGTGGCCGCCCGGGCCACCTCGGTCAGCGAGCGTTGCAGCCGTCGGCCGACGTACCAGGTGACGATCAGGGCGGCCAGTGTTGCCACGCACAGCGCCACCGCGATCGAGATCATGGTGGCGTAGACGTAGGCCTCTTCGGCGTGCATCTGCTCGGCCGAGTCGCCGGACACCCCGGCCCGGTGCAGATGTTCGCGGAACAGCGGCGGCCCGACCACGGCTGCGACGAGGCCGGTGGTACCGGCACCGGCGGCCAGCACCAGGGCTTGGGCCGAGAGCAGTCGGGTGCGCAGGCCGGCGCTCACCGTCGGGCCTTTCGTCCGGTGCCCATGCGGTAACCGACCCCGCGCACGGTGTTCACATACAGCGGATCGGCCGGGTCGTCGCCGAGTTTTCGGCGGAGGTGCCCGATATGGACATCGACGAGGTGTTCGTTGCCCACGTAGCTTGGCTCCCAGACGGATTCGAGTATCTGACGACGGGTCAGGGCCACGCCGGGACGGGCGGACAGGGCTGCCAGTACGTCGAACTCGGTGCGGGTCAGCATGATCGGCTCCTCGCCGAGGAACACCTGGCGCCCGTCGACGTCGATGCGCAGCGCGCCGAACACCCGTCCGTCGACCGGCCCGGCACCAGTGCGCGGCCGGCGCAGCATCGCGCGGATCCGGGCGACGAGCTCGCGCGGGCTGAACGGTTTGGTCATGTAGTCGTCGGCGCCCACCGCCAGGCCGACGATGGTGTCCATCTCCGTGTCGCGTGCGGTGAGCATCACCACGTAGGCGTCGGAAAAGGTGCGCAGTTGACGGCAGGCTTCCACGCCGTCGATTCCGGGTAGACCGAGATCGAGGACCACCACGTCAGGGTCAACCTCACGGGCCAGCCGGACGGCCTCGGACCCGTCGTGGGCGAGGGTGACGTCGAAATGTTCGCGGGCGAGATAGCTGCCGACGACCGCGGCGAGTGCGGCTTCGTCGTCGACGACCAGGGCGCGGTAGCCGACGGCATTGTGCTCCATGTGCCCATAGTGCAGCAGGCGGAATGGGAGGCCGTGACTGCCATACCCTAGGGGGGTATAGTATGAGCCAGGAACCGCAACCCGATCTGGAGGAGACCTTCGATGAGCACCCAAACCGTCACCGTTACCGGCATGACCTGCGGGCACTGTGCCACCTCGGTGCGGGAAGAGGTGGGCGCCCTGCCCGGTGTGCAGGCGGTCGAGGTCGATCTGTCGACCGGTCTGGTGACCATCGACAGTGAAACTCGCCTCGATCCAGCCGCGATCAACGACGCGGTCGCCGAGGCCGGCTACGCCGTCGCGGGGTGAGTGGGGCTTCGTCATGAGTGCACCGCAGAAGCTCATCGGGTTCGTCGTGGGGCTGGCCGTGGTGTTCGCCGTGGCCTTCGGGATCGGCTCGGCAGTGACGCCGCGCAGCGCGCCCGCGGCAAGCCATGCCGGCCACGACGCCGGCCACGACGCGGGGTACACGCTGCGACTCGACGAGGCCGAATTGCCCTCCGGCGCTGCGGTACCACTGCGGTTTCGCATCGCCGACGCCACCGGCGCGCCGTTGACCGATTACGTCGAGAGTCATGATGAACTGCTGCATCTGATCGTGGTGCGCCACGATCTGGCCGACTATCAGCATGTCCATCCGGTGCTCGACGACGCGGGCACCTGGAGTGTCCCGCTGGACCTGTCCAAGCCCGGCGATTACCGGGTGTTCGCGGATTTCGTTCCGGCCGACGGTGATCCGGTCACGTTGGACGCCGACATGCGGGTCGCCGGGACATATCTGCCACAGCCGTTGCCCGCACCGTCGGACACCGCGACCGTCGATGGGTACACCGTCACGCTTTCTGGTGTGGCCAAGGCCGGGCAGGAGTCGGAGGTGGTGTTGTCGGTGAGCCGCGACGGTAATCCCGTCACCGATCTGCAGCCGTACCTGGGCGCCTACGGTCACCTGGTCGCCGTGCGCGCGTCGGATCTGGCCTATCTGCACGTCCATCCGATGAGTGACGCGGCCGATCCGGGCACCGCGTCGGGGCCCCAGATCGCCTTCCACACCACGCTTCCGAGCGCCGGCGCGTACCGGATGTTCCTGGATTTCAAGCATCGCGATGCGGTGCATACCGCCGAATTCACCGTTGAGGGGGCGCCATGAGTACCGCCACAGGACACGTCGAACTCGAGATCGGTGGAATGACCTGCGCCTCGTGCGCCGCCCGCATCGAGCGCAAACTCAACAAGCTCGACGGTGTCACCGCGACCGTGAACTACGCGACCGAGAAGGCCAGTGTCGACGTTGCCGGTGAGGTGACGCCCGAGCAGCTGATCGAGGCCGTCGAGACCGTGGGTTACACCGCGCAGCTGCCGGCCGCCGAAACCGCCGACGCTCGTGTCGAGGACGATCCCACCGCGGCGTTGCGCACGCGGCTGATCGTCTCGGCCGCACTGACCATCCCAGTGGTGGCCATGGCGATGGTTCCGGCGCTGCAGTTCACCAACTGGCAGTGGCTTTCGCTCACCCTGGCCGCGCCGGTCGTGGTGTGGGGCGCGCTGCCGTTCCACCGAGCGGCCTGGACGAACCTGCGCCACGGCACCGCCACGATGGACACGCTCATCTCGATGGGCACGATCGCAGCTTTCGGTTGGTCGCTGTACGCGCTGTTCTGGGGGACGGCCGGGTTACCGGGAATGACGCATCCGTTCTCGCTCGCCATCTCGCAGACCGACGGCGCGGGCAACATCTACCTTGAGGTCGCCGCCGGCGTCACCACGTTCATCCTGGCCGGCCGATACTTCGAGGCGCGGTCGAAGCGACGCGCAGGTGCGGCGCTGCGGGCCTTGCTCGAGCTGGGCGCCAAGGACGTCGCGGTCCTGAAAGACGGTGGAGAACAACGGATTCCCATCGACGCGCTGGCGGTGGGGGACGAGTTCGTGGTGCGTCCCGGCGAGAAGATCGCCACCGACGGAGAGGTGATCGACGGTTCGTCGGCCGTGGATGCGTCGATGCTGACCGGCGAATCGGTGCCCGTGGAAGTCGGTCCGGGCGATGCGGTGGTCGGTGCCACGGTGAACGTCGGTGGCCGGCTCGTGGTGCGGGCCAGGCGGATCGGCTCCGATACGCAGCTCGCACAGATGGCCCGCCTGGTCGAGGACGCGCAGTCCGGCAAGGCGCAGGCGCAGCGTCTGGCCGACAAGGTCTCGGCGGTCTTCGTGCCCATCGTGATCGCCCTGGCGGTGGGCACTCTCGGCTTCTGGCTGGGGACGGGTGGCTCGGTGGCGGCGGCCTTCACCGCCGCGGTGGCAGTGCTGATCATCGCCTGCCCGTGCGCCTTGGGCCTGGCCACGCCGACGGCACTGCTGGTCGGCACCGGCCGCGGCGCTCAGTTGGGCATCCTGATCAAGGGGCCCGAGGTGCTGGAATCCACCCGTCGGGTGGACACCGTGGTGCTCGACAAGACCGGGACGGTGACCACTGGAGCGATGACGCTGCTGGACGTGATCGTGGCGGCGGGCGAGGATCCCGCCGAGGCATTGCGGTTGGCCGGCGCCGTCGAGGACGGCTCCGAACACCCGATCGCCAAGGCCATCGCCGACGGTGCCCGCGCCAAGGTGGGTGAGCTGCCCGCGGTCGACGGTTTCGCCAACGTGGCGGGACTCGGCGTGCAGGGTGTCGTGGACGGTCACGCCCTGGTGGTGGGTCGGCCTGCCCTGCTGGCCGATTGGGGCCAGCAGCTGCCGGCGGATCTGGACACCGCGATGCGTGAGGCGCAGAGCCAGGGCCGGACCGCGATCGCCGTGGGGTGGGACGGCCACGCGCGCGCCGTTCTGGTGGTCGCCGATGCGGTCAAGCCCACGTCGAAAGAAGCGATCGGACAACTCCGCGCACTCGGTCTCGATCCGATCATGCTGACCGGTGACAACGAGGCCGCGGCTCAGGCGATCGCCGAACAGGTTGGTGTGCAAGAGGTTTACGCCGAGGTGTTGCCGCAGGACAAGGTGGACGTGATCAAGCGGCTTCAGGACGAGGGGCGCGTGGTGGCCATGGTCGGGGACGGGGTCAACGACGCCGCCGCACTGGCCCAGGCCGATCTTGGTCTGGCCATGGGCACCGGCACCGATGTCGCGATCCAGGCGAGTGATCTGACCCTGGTCCGCGGTGACCTGCGCACCGCCGCCGACGCCATTCGACTGTCGCGACGCACGTTGTCCACCATCAAGGGCAACCTGTTCTGGGCGTTCGCCTACAACGTGGCCGCGCTGCCGCTGGCCGCCGCCGGTCTGCTCAACCCGATGCTGGCCGGCGCCGCCATGGCGTTCTCGTCGGTGTTCGTGGTCAGTAACAGCCTGCGGCTGAGGCGATTCCGGTGAAACGGTTGGTGGCCCTGACGGCCATCGCCCTGTGGGCGGCAGTTCTCGCCGGGCAGTGGCAGGAGTCGAGCCACGATCACCCGGTACATCTGCCGCATGCGCTGTCTGCCGCGTTCGGTACCGGCAGCGACATGATGACGCTCGACCACGCGCACATCGGTAAGGGTTCCGTTCCCCACGTTCCGGATGGTTTCACCGCGGCGGTGCTGCCGCGCACCACGGCCGCGGCGGCCGCCCTGTCGTGGGTGGCGTTCGTCGTCGGCGGCGCGGTGATGTTCGGATGCGCCATCGTGGTGCGCTCCCAGCGCGGGCCACCGGACCGTCACGGTGTCCTCGTGGCCGGCCGAGAACTTCTACTTCGGATCTGTATCGCGCGCCGCTGATCGGCGGTGTGGGGCCAAGCGCGCCCAAAGCGCCGTGTTCCCAACGCTGCCCACATCAGTTGCCGTGTGTCCACACGGCTGGATACAGAAACGACGGATCAATGAACCATGTCCTTGCCGCCCGTTCTTTTCACCTGCTACGCCAGAACCGTGGCCCTAACACCATGGTCGGCCACACTCCGGCCCTGTGGGTTTCCGCGCCGTTCACCGATGACGGCCGCGGGTTCTGGGCCAAACTCGAAGGTTTCAACCCCGGGGGCATGAAAGACCGCCCCGCCATGCACGTGGTGGAGCAGGCCCGGGCCAGAGGTGATCTGCGGCCGGGCGGACGAATCATCGAATCGACCAGCGGCACACTGGGGTTGGGGCTGGCCTTTGCCGCGACCGTGTACCACCACCCGGTGACCCTGGTGACCGATCCGGGCCTGGAGCCCATCATCGCCCGCATGCTGGCCGCCTACGGTGCGGAGGTTTCCACCGTCACCGAACCGCATCCGACCGGTGGCTGGCAGCAGGCCCGGCGCGACCGGGTCGCCGAACTGCTCGCGACCAACGACAACGCCTGGTATCCCGACCAGTACAACAATCCCGACAACGTCGAGGCCTACCGGCCACTGGCGCTGGAACTCAACGCCCAGATCGGTCACGTCGGCGTGCTGGTCTGCTCGGTCGGGACCGGCGGCCATTCGGCCGGCGTGGCCCGAGTACTGCGTGAGCTCAACCCGACAATGCGGCTGATCGGTGTGGACACCATCGGCTCGACAATCTTCGGGCAGCCTGCCGCCACCCGCGTCATGCGGGGCTTGGGTTCGAGTATCTATCCCCGTAACGTCGACTACGGCGCATTCGACGAGGTGCACTGGGTCGCGCCGGGCGAGGCGGTGTGGGCCGCCCGCACGCTGGCGTCGACGTATTGCGCCAGCGGGGGCTGGAGCGTCGGCGCGGTCGGTCTGGTTGCGGGCTGGGCAGCGCGCAATCATCCCGCGGGCACCACGATCGCCGCGGTGTTCCCCGATGGTCCGCAGCGGTATTTCGACACGGTGTACAACGACGATTACTGCCGTGCGCTCGGCATCCTCGATCACCGTCCGGCCGACGAACCCGAGACCATCGGGCACCCCGGCGATCGGGTGGTGCAGTCGTGGACCCGTTGCGAAAACATCACCGATCCGATGGCGGTCG
>NZ_LZJD01000146.1:0-504 GCF_001666875.1 Mycobacterium sp. E802 | reverse complement strand
GCGGTACGGCCGCGCAGCGGTGTCTCGCGACGCTGTGGGCGCTGCGCGCGTAAGGCACCCTGGTATGACCGGGGCGAGGGCCGCCGTTGCTGGCGCGCTCTGGACTGGGGCACGGTCCAGGTTGTTTTGGAGGCCGATGCGCCGCAGATCAGCGAACCTGTCAAAGGTCTTCTCGGTGTCGGCCCACACCCGGGCCACAATCGCCCCAACCGTGCGCCAGGCGATCCGCATCAACTCGCACACCGCCGATTTCGAACACGCCACCGCCAGCCAGGCCACCGTGTCATCGAAGGTCAAAGTGTGCCCGGCGTGATGACGTGCCCATGGCACCGACACCACCGTCGGTCCATGCTCTGGACAATTCACCCGCGGCGCATCGGCCTCCAAAACAACCTGGACCGTGCCCCAGTCCAGAGCGCGCCAGCAACGGCGGCCCTCGCCCCGGTCATACCAGGGTGCCTTACGCGCGCAGCGCCCACAGCGTCGCGAGACACCGCTGCGCGG
>NZ_LZJD01000145.1:0-29494 GCF_001666875.1 Mycobacterium sp. E802 | reverse complement strand
TACCGGCTCGCGCCCGAGCACAAGGCGCCGGCCGCCCTCGACGACGCCTACGCCGCCTACCGCTGGGCGCTGGACCACGCCGCGGGCCTGGGTGCCACGCAGATCGTCGTCGGCGGTGACAGTGCCGGCGGCAACCTGGCTGCCTTGGTGGCCCTGCAAGCCCGCGACTCGGAGCTGCCGCTGCCTGCCCTGCAGCTGCTGCTCTACCCGGTCACCGACTGGTCCAGCGCCCAGCGGTAGGCGGCGTAGGCGTCGTCGAGGGCGGCCGGCGCCTTGTGCTCGGGCGCGAGCCGGTAGTCCACCGACACCACCTGGATGCCGCCGTCGCGGCAGATCAACCGGCACAGGCTGTCGTGGGTGTCGAGATCACCGATGACAAATCCGCCGCCGTGGAAATAGAGGAGCATCGCCGGCGTCGTCGACGCGCCGGAGCCGTCCGGGACGTACCGTCGCGCCTTCATCGGTCCGGCCGGCCCGGGGATCGAAATGTCGGTGACGTCGGCATCGATGCGGGGACTCATCATGGCCGCGGTGGCCCGTAATGCGGCGCGCGACACCGCAACCCCGGTCTCGGGGCTGTGGTCTGCGACCAGCTCACCCGTCCCGGAGGCGTGCTGCAGTGCGAGCGTGAACTGCAGCGTGGTGTCCAGCGTGTTGCCGTCGACGGTCACGCTGCGCCCACCCAGGAGCAGACGCTTGCGCGGATCGGAGATCCACGGGATCGCAGCGAGGGACAATTTGGTGGCCCGCTCGAGCAGCCGCTGTGTGGCTCGCTGCTGCTGGTGGCCGTCGTGCCCCACCAGCGCCTGCCCGCCTGGCAGACTTTCAGTCATGGCTGCTCCCTCTGTGAATCCTCGTGTCACGCTCAACGACGGTAATTCGATACCGCAAGTCGGGTTGGGGGTATGGCAGACCCCTGCCGAAGACACCGAACGCGCGGTGACCGCGGCGCTGCAGGCCGGCTATCGCCATATCGATACTGCTGCCGCCTACCGCAATGAAGCCGAGGTCGGCGCGGGCATACGCAACTCCGGGATCCCCCGTGAGGACGTCTTCCTGGTGACCAAGCTGTGGAACAGCGACCAGGGATATGACGCCGCGCTGGCCGCCTTCGACGCAAGCCTCGACCGGCTCGGCGTGGATTATCTGGACCTCTACCTCATCCACTGGCCGGTGCCCGCCAACGGCGCCTACGTCGACACCTTCAAAGCCTTTGCCCACCTGCACGACCAGGGCCGGGTCCGGTCCATCGGGGTGAGCAACTTCGAACCCGAGCATCTCGACGTCCTCATCGACTCGACCGGCATCGTTCCGGCGGTCAATCAGGTCGAGCTGCATCCGCTGCTGCCCCAACACGCCCTTCGCGAAGTCCACGCGAAGCTCGGCATCGCCACCGAGGCCTGGAGCCCGCTGGGGCAGGGATCGCTGCTCACCGATCCGGTCGTCACCGGGGTTGCCGAGGAACACGGTAAAACCGCGGCGCAGGTACTGATTAGGTGGCATATCCAGCTGGGTAATATCGTCATCCCCAAGTCGGTGAACCCAGAGCGGATCGTGAGCAATTTCGATGTGTTCGATTTCGATCTGACCGAAGCGAACATGTCGGCCATCGCCTCGTTGGACACAGGCACACGCCTGGGACCCGATCCACGAACCTTCAACTTCACAGGATAGGTGACATGACATCCTCGGACGGGGCTGCGATCCCCACCGTCACGCTCAACGACGACCGCACGATCCCTGTCGTGGGCCTGGGCGTCGGCGGACTCTCGGATGCCGAGGCAGAAGCGGCGGTGTCCGCCGCTCTTGAGGCCGGCCACCGGTTGATCGACACCGCGGCCGCCTACGGCAACGAGGCCGGTGTCGGCCGAGCCATCGCGGCGTCGGGCATCCCGCGCGAGGACATCTACGTCACCACCAAACTGGCCATCCCCGATTACGGATTCCAGTCCTCCCAGGACGCCGGCAAGGCCAGCCTGGAGCGGCTCGGCCTGGACTACGTGGATCTGTACCTGATCCATTGGCCGGGCACCGACACCGGCAAGTACGTCGACAGCTGGGGCGGGCTGATGGCGCTCAAGCAGGCGGGCCTGGCCCGCTCCACCGGCGTGGCCAACTTCAGCCCCGAAAACCTGTCCACGATCGTGGAACTGACGTTCGTGACGCCCGCGGTCAACCAGATCGAGTTGCATCCGTTGCTCAATCAGAGCGCCTGGCGGGCGGGCAACGCCCAGTACGGCATCACCACGCAGGCCTACAGCCCGCTCGGGGTCGGCGCCCTGCTGGACAACCCGGCCGTCACTGCGATCGCCGATGCCCACGGCAAGACCCCGGCCCAGGTGCTGATCCGTTGGAGCATCCAGCTGGGCAACTCGGTGATCTTCCGGTCGACCAAGCCGGAGCGGATCTCCGCCAATTTCGACGTGTTCGGCTTCGAGTTGACCGACGAGCAGATGGACAGCCTCAACGGTCTCGATGACGGCACCCGGTTCCGTCCCGATCCGGCGACGTTCGCGGGATAGATCCGCCGTCACTACCCCGTCGGACAGGTGCCCGCCGCTTCGCGCAGCACCGCCGCCGACGCCGCGTCGACCGGTAGCGCATACCCGCGCAGCACCTCGACGAACTGCACCGCGTACTGACACCAGAATGCGCGGTTGGGCGGCATCCAACGGGCAGGCTCCTGATCGCCCTTGTCCTGGTTGGGTTTACCGGCGACTGCGAGCAGATTGGCCGGATCGTTGGCGAACCGCAGCCGCAGATCATCGGGCCAGTTCCGGGCGCCGAGATCCCAGGCCAGCGCCAACGGCACGATGTGGTCGATCTGTACCGCGGCACCGGTCTGGTTGCCGCGCAGGAACGACACGACCGCGTTCGTATAGGGATCGTGGAGGGTTCCGGTTGCCACGGCGACCGGACACCGCTTGATCGCCACGAACGTCTTGTCGACGAGGTCACGGTTGAGGATGTCGTTGCGGGTGTCGCAGCCGTTGTGACCGCCGGGCGCGCTGTTGTCGTCATCCCAGGCGTCACCGAAAGCCGCACGGCGGTAGTCGTTGCCGCGCAACCGCGCTGGGATCTCGGGCACCCCGGCCAGCAGGTCGACGCCGGCAGCGATGCTGGGCGCTTGCGCCCCCGCGACGAACCGGTCGGAGTGTTGCGTCGACCAGCTCACCTGGACGGCGACCACCACCGCGAGGAGGACGGCCGCTGCCAACCACAACAACCGGCGGCGGCTCATGCCTTTTCCAGGTACTCGACGCGGTCGGTGTCCACGAACTGTGCTGCCAGCAGGTCCATCCCAGGGTCGTGTTGGCTCTGCGCATACCGCTGCTCACAGAACGACCGGGCCTCCTGGATCACCTCGAGATGATCCCGCAGCGACAGGAAGCGCAAGTTGATGGTGCGTCCGGACTGGTTGAGGCCCAACACATCTCCCTCGCGCCGCTCGTCGAGGTCCAGGTCGGCCAGGGCGAAGCCGTCCAGCGTCGCGGCGACGGCCTTGATCCGTGCACCGGCCTTGGAGGTCTCGGGCAGACGGGTGGCCAACAGGCACAGGCTCGGATGCTGTCCGCGGCCGATGCGACCGCGCAGCTGATGAAGCTGACTGATACCGAATCGGTCGGCATCCATCACCACCATCATGGTGGAGTTGGGCACGTCGACGCCGACCTCGATGACGGTGGTGCACACCAGCACATCGATCTCGCCGGCCCGGAAGGCGCCCATCACCGCGTCCTTCTCGTCACCGGGCAGCCGGCCGTGCATCAGGCCGAGCCGTAAACCCGACAGCGGGCCCGCGCTCAGCCTGTCGAAGAGATCAACCACGGTGATCGGCGGCGGGCCACCGCGGTCTTCACCCTTGTCGCCGGGCTTGTCCGATTCGTCGATACGCGAGGCGACCACATAGGCCTGCCGTCCCGCGGCCACCTCTTCGCGGATCCGGGCCCAGGCCCGGTCCAGCCAGGCCGGCTTCTGCGAGACGAAAATGGTGTTGGTGGTGATGGGTTGGCGACCCCGGGGCAGCTCGCGCAGCGTCGAGGTCTCCAGATCGCCGTACACGGTGAGCGCGACGGTCCGCGGGATCGGCGTGGCCGTCATCACGAGCAGATGCGGCGTCAGGCCATCCCGCGCCTTGGCGCGCAACGTATCCCGCTGCTCCACCCCGAACCGGTGCTGCTCGTCGACGACCACCATCCCCAAGTTGTGGAACTCCACCGCCTCCTGCAGCAACGCGTGGGTGCCGACGATGATGCCGGCCCGGCCGGATGCCACGTCGCTGCGCACGGCGCGCTTCTGCGGCGCAGTCATCGCACCGGTCAGCAGTGTCACCCCAGTGGCCGTCTCCGCACCGCCGAGCTGACCGGCCATCGCCAGTGGCCCCAACACGTCCCGTATCGAGCGGGCATGTTGGGCGGCAAGCACTTCGGTGGGCGCCAACAATGCGCACTGGTAACCCGCGTCGACCATCTGCAGCATCGCCAGCACCGACACGATGGTCTTGCCGGACCCCACCTCGCCCTGCAGCATCCGGTTCATCGGACGCGTCGAGCCCAACTCGTCCGAGATCACCTCCAGCACTTCGGATTGCCCGGCGGTCAACTCGAACGGCAACCGGCTTCGCATCGCCGCGGCCAAGCCGTGGTCGGACCATGGTGCGGCGGGCCCGGATTCACTGAACTCACCGTAACGCCGCGCCACCAACCCCCACTGCAGCCCGATGGCCTCGTCATAGGTCAACCGTTCGGCGGCGCGCTCGCGTTGAGTCGCGTTCTCGGCCAGGTGAATTGCCCGCAGCGCCTCATCCTCGGACATCAGACCGTGTTGGCGCACAAAGGCTTCCGGTAGCGGATCGGGAACCGGGTCGAGAACGTCGAGGACCTGCCGCACGCACGCGTAGATGTCCCAGCTCTGCACCTTGGCCGAGGCCGGATAGATGGGGAAGAAGTCGCGCTCGAACTCGGCCAGCATGTCCTCGCCGGAGGCTCCAGAAGCCGAGGCAATGGTCTTGAGCGATTTGGTGCCGATCTGCTTGCCCGACGGCGCATTCAGGACCAGAAATGCCGGATGATCCAGTTGAAGGGCCTTGCGGAAGTACTTGACCTCGCCGGAAAGCATGAGCCGCGTGCCGGTCGACAGTTTGTCCGCCATCCACCCCGCGTTGAAGAACGTCGCCGTCACGGCGGGCCGGTGCTCACCGAGGGTGACTCGCAGCCACTTCCGGGTGATCGGCTTGCCCGTCTTCTTGCTGAAGCCCGGCTTCATCTCACCGGTCTTCGTTTCGGTGACCACCTCGATGAACGTGACGTGCTCGCCCTCTTCCAGATCGAGGGCCTCGCCTTCACCGCGAATCGACATGCCGTCGCTGTATTTCCGGGGGTAGTGCCGCAGCAGGTCGTTGACCGTGACGATGCCGAAGTGTTCCTCGAGCGGCTTGGCCGAGCGCCCCCCGATCACCAGGTCCAGCCGGTCGGCGAGGGTGGCCATCACTCCACCCCGATCAGCAGCGCGTCGCCACGGTGGCCGGTGTGGTATGTCACCAGCTCGGCTCCGAGGTGGGCGCGGTGTACGTGGGCCTGCAGAGCTTCCCCGACGGCGTCGTCAACGCCCTCACCGGTCAACACCGTGATCAGCTCTCCCCCGGCCACCATCATGAGGTCGATCAACCCGGCCGCCGCCGCGGTGATGTCAGGTCCGACGATGAGCACCTCGTCGCCGGTGATACCGAGACCGTCACCGGGTTTGCAGGCTCCGGCCCAGGTCAGGGCGTCTTCGGTGGCGATCCGCACCGCACCGTGGCGCGCGCCCGCCGCGGCACGCGCCATCGTGTAGCCGTCGTCGACCGCTTGTCTGCCCTCGTCGTGGACGGCCAGGGCGGCCAAGCCCTGCACCATCGAGCCGGCAGGCACCGGGACCACGTCGATGCCCCATCCGATCGCGGCCGTGCATCCGGCCACCAGTTCCTCGGCGGCGACATATCCGTTGGGCAGCACCATGACCTGGGCCGCCCCCACATCGATCAGGGCACGCAACAACTGCTGGGCGGTGATCGGCTCGCCACGCTCGGGCCGCAGCACGTGCGCGCCCTCGCCGGCGAACAGATCGACACCACCGTCACCGTCGACGACGGCCAACACCGCGCGCTCTCGCGCCCACCCACCGGCCGGCCGGACACCGGGGCCGGCAGTCAACGCGGTGATCTGAATGCGGCTCAGCGATCCCACCGCCAGGCCCGCCTCGACCGCCGCCCCGGCGTCGTCGACGTGGACGTGGACCGAGTAGTGATCCCGGTCGGAGGCCGCGATCGCCACCGACTCGCCCATCTCGTCCAATACCGCGCGCAACCCTTCGACGGCCCGGGCCCGGCAACCGCTCAGCAGGTACATGACCTCGAACTGCGGCGGCGCCCCGGTGGCGGCAAGATCGGCGGCCGCGCGCGCGGCCTGCGGCGAGGCCGGGGCGTAGACCGGGCGGTGCGGCGCGTGCCCGGCCAGCGTGGCGGTCATCGCGTCGAGCAGGACGAGCAGGCCCCGGCCCCCGGAATCGACGACACCCGCCTTGGCCAGGACATCGAGTTGCTCGGGCGTACGTTCCAGGGCGACCGACGCGGCCTCGCCCGCGGCTGCCGCGGTGTCGCCCACGTCGCCACCTTCGGCCGCGCAATGTTCCGCAGCCTCGGCGGCGGCCTGCAGGACCGAGACGATCGTGCCCGGCACGGGATCACCCATCGACGTGACGGCCAGGGTGGCGGCGTGCCGCAGCGCCGCTCCGAACAGCACGCTGTCGATCTCGGAGAGATCCCCGTGGCGTTGGGCGGCCACCGCGGTGATGACCTCGGCCAGGCCCAGCAGAATCTGCGACAGGATCACCCCGGAGTTGCCGCGTGCACCCTGCAGCGCCCCGGCGGCCAGGGCGCTGGCCACTGCCACGATGTCGCCCCCGGTCGACTCGGCCGCCACATGCGCCCACGCCGATCGCATGGTGAACAGCATGTTCGTCCCGGTATCGGCATCGGCCACCGGGAACACGTTGAGCCGGTTGATCTCATCGGTGTGAGTGATCAGGTCGTCGACGGCAGCATGGGCCCACGACCGCAGAGCGGAGGCGTCCAGCCGCCGAGCCGACATCCGACCTCCCAATCCCCTTCAGAATTGCGGTGCCTCTCAGTGCGCGACCCGGGCACCGCCGTCGGCGCCAGCCTATCCAGTGGCAACGACAAACCCGATCACAGCATCGCCGGCTGTGGACAACCTGAAGCGGTGTTCACGAGCCGTTTTGGCGTTCGTTGGCCCTCCCGGTATTCTGATCAGGTTGTCGGGTCGAGCCGCGTCGGTTTGCGGCGAGCAAGCCCAGACCCCCAAGAACTGATTTCGAGGAGTTGTTGATATGGCTGCCGTGTGCGATATCTGCGGAAAGGCGCCCGGCTTCGGCAAGTCGGTGTCGCACTCGCATCGGCGGACCAGCCGGCGCTGGGATCCGAACATCCAGTCGGTCCGTGCCGTGGCGCGTCCGGGTGGCAACAAGCAGCGCGTGAACGCCTGCACCTCCTGCATCAAGGCCGGCAAGGTCTCCCGCGGCTGACGTCGCGTACCAGTCCGCGCATCTGATCAGGTGCGCGGACTCTCTTTGTTTACCTGAGCGGTAGGCAGGGTATCTGCCGTCGGCATGTTTTCATGTCGTGCATCACAATCGTCGCTCGGTGCCTTCGCGGCTGCCCTCGCCGTCGGCGCCATGCTGACCGCGTGCGGAGGCAGCGGCAGCGATGACGATTCGACGGTGGAGATCTCCACGACCTCGGAGACTCCCTCCGAAGGTGACGGTGACGTGACCATCGAGATCCCCTCACCGGGAATCCCCTCGCCTTCGATCCCGTCTCCGCCGCCGCTGCCCTGACCGCACTCAGGGCAAGCGCCAGTCGATCGGATCGGCGCCCAACTGCTGCAGCAGCTCATTGGCACGGCTGAACGGGCGTGACCCGAAGAAACCCCGCGAGGCCGACAACGGCGACGGGTGCGGCGATTCGATTGTCACGCAGTCACCTTCGGCCAGCATCGGTTTGAGCGTCGAGGCATCGCGTCCCCACAGGATCGCGACCATCGGCTGCTTGCGGGCCACCAGAGCCCGGATCGCACACTCGGTGACGGCCTCCCAGCCCTTGCCACGATGTGAGGCCGGCGTGCCCGGAGAGACCGTGAGGACCCTGTTGAGCAACAGGACGCCGCGCTGCGACCACCGGGTCAAGTCACCGTTGGTCGGCAGCGGGTAGGCCAGATCGTCGGTGTACTCCTTGAAGATGTTCGACAGACTGCGTGGCAGCGGACGGACGTCGGCAGCCACCGAGAAACTCAGGCCGACGGCGTGTCCCGGAGTCGGGTAGGGATCCTGACCGACGATCAGCACACGCACCTGATCGAACGGAAATGTGAAGGCGCGCAAAACATTCTGGCCTGCAGGCAGATAACGTCGACCGGCGGCCAACTCTTCCCGCAGGAACTCCCCCATCTGCGCGACATGCGCACTCACCGGCTCGAGCGCGCGGGCCCATCCCGCCTCGACGAGTTCGTTCAACGGACGGGCACCCGCTGTTGCATTGCTCCTCGCGTCCACACCCGCCGCATTGCTCCTCGCGTCCACACCCGCCGCATTGCTCCTCGCGTCCACCGCCGCCAAATTGCTCCTCGCGTCCGCAGTCACAGGAAACCAACTTAGCGGTCCGGGTCAGTCAAACGATTGCCATCCACGGCTTCCCGCCCACGCGGCGCCGTCGACGAGTACCACCCCTGGGCCGTCCAGCACCCGACCGATGACCCGCCAGCCAGGCGGCACCGCGCCCGGGAACGTCGCCACCAGCGCATGGTCCTCGCCACCGCCCAGCACCCATTCCCACGGGTCTTCACCTGCCTGCGCTGCAGCCGCGGCGACGGCCGCCCGGTCGTCGTCCAGCGCACCGCGATCCACGTCGATCCCGACCCCCGAAGCCGTTGCGATGTGGCCGAGATCGGCGAGCAGACCATCGGAGACGTCGGTCATCGCCGAGGCACCTGCCGCCGCGGCAACCCCACCTTGGCCGTAGGGCGGCTGTGGGGTCCGATGTCGCTGTCGCAGTTCCGCGAACCCGTCGATGTCGTTGCGCAGGACCGCGAATCCGGCGGCCGAGCGGCCCAATTCGCCGGCGATCGCCACGGTGTCGCCGGGGCGGGCGCCGCTGCGCCGCACCGGCTCGCGGCCACTCAGATCACCGAGCACGGTGACCGATATCACCCACAGCGGCGCGCGAACCAGGTCGCCGCCGGCGATGCTGGCGCCCACCAACCGCGCCTCGTCCCAAAGCCCGTCAGCCACTTCGGCTGCGGCGGTCACCGAGGTGTCCGCCGGTGCGCCGAATGCCACCACGAATGCGGTGGCCGCACCGCCCATCGCTTCGATGTCAGCGGCGTTCTGCGCAATCGCCTTGCGGCCGATGTCGTGCGGCGAGGACCAGTCGAGGCGAAAGTGGCGGTCCTGCACCAACATGTCGGTGGACACCACTGTCCGCCCATCCGTCGTCGTCACCACCGCGGCATCGTCGCCCGGCCCGAGCATGACGGCCGAAGATTGTGTGCGTCCGGCCACGAGCCGGTCGATGACGACGAATTCGCCGGCGGTCGCCAGGGTGTCGCCCGTATCAGGACCGTGCACATCGCCTGTCATCTCGTCTCCTGCCGGTCGGGTGCCGCATCCGGCGAGCCCGGGACCGGACCTGCGGTACGTTTGGTGCCTGCGGCCAGCAGTTTATGCAGCGAGACGGAGGAGACAGCCGGTGGTGGAGGCTTACGTGCTGATCCAGACCGAGGTGGGCCGCGCCGAGGTCGTCGCCAAGCAACTCGCTGCGCTGCCCGGTGTGGTCTCCGCAGAGTATGTGACGGGGCCCTACGACGTGGTCTTGCGCATCAGCGCGGACACCCTGTCAGCCCTACAGTCCGATGTGGTGCCCGCGGTGCAGCAGGTCTCCGGGATCACCCGGACCTTGACCTGCCCGATCGCGGGCGGCGGTCGGCCATAGAGTTGGTGGTGTGACCGACTCGCCCTCCACCGATGGCCCACCCCGTGCCCTACTGATCGCTGCGGTGGTGGTGGCGGTGTCGGTGCTGATCACCGTGCTGGGTATCGCGGCGTCACGGCAACGCTCCCCCGAACAACAACCGGTCGCGATTCCGTCGGTGCCCGCCCCCCAGGCGGACAGCCAGCAATGTCACGACCTGCTCGGTGCGCTTCCCGAGCAGCTGGGCGATTTTCGCCGGGCGCCGACCGTCGAGCCGACACCGCCGGGCACCGCGGCCTGGCGCGCGGAGCCGGACACCGAACCGGTCGTGCTGCGCTGCGGTCTGGAACGGCCGTCGGACTTTGTCGTGGGGGCTCCGCTCCAGGTCGTCGACGAGATCCAGTGGTTCCGGGTGGGAGAATCCGGCATCGGGAGTCCCGGCGGCGAGGCCGACGATCAGAGTCGCAGCACCTGGTATGCAGTGGACCGCCCGGTGTATGTCGCCCTGACGTTGCCGGCCGGTTCAGGACCGACACCTATTCAGCAGATCTCCGGTCAGATCGCGCGCACGATGGCTGCCCAGGAACCTGCGCCGGCCCCGGCTGGGTGATCCGTCAGCGCAGGCCGGTACCCCGGGCCAGGGCGGTATCGACCATCGCGGTCAGCAGCGTCGGATAGTCGACGCCGCTGGCGGCCCACATCCGCGGGAACATCGAGATCGTGGTGAACCCCGGCATCGTGTTGATCTCGTTGATCACCGGCCCGTCGTCGGTGAGGAAGAAGTCGACGCGGGCCAGTCCTTGGCAGTCGATTGCGGTGAAGGCACGCACGGCCAGCCGGCGGACCTCCTCGGCGATGTCGTCGTCGACCTTGGCGGGGACATCGAGCTCGGCCGCATCGACAAGGTATTTCGTAGCGAAGTCGTAGAAACCGTCTTCGCGGCCCCGCACGCCGGCCACCCGGATCTCGCCCACGGTACTGGCTTCCACGCTGCCGTCGGGGAACTCGAGCACACCGCACTCCAGCTCGCGGCCCGGGACCGCGGCCTCGACGATGACCTTCGGATCGTGACGACGCGCCAGCTCGATCGCGGCGGGCAGCTCGTCCCACGCGGTGACCCGGCTGACGCCGATCGAAGATCCACCCCGGGCGGGTTTGACGAACACCGGCAGGCCGAGACGTGCGCGGTCTTCGAGGTCGACCGTCACGTCCCTGGGCCGCAACACCACGAAGTCGCCGATCGGCAGCCCCTCGGCGGCCAGCAGCTTTTTCGTGAACTCCTTGTCCATCCCGGCGGCGCTCGACAGCACGCCGGAGCCGACGTACGGAATCCCGGCCAGCTCCAGCAGGCCCTGGATGGTGCCATCCTCGCCGTACGGTCCGTGCAGCACCGGGAACACCACGTCGACGGCGGCGAGCAGCTCGCCGGGGCCGTTGCCCAGCGCCAGCATCTGACCGCTGCGGTTCGGCGCGGCCGGCAACGCGAGCTCGGTACCGGATGTCTCGGTGACCTCGGGCAGCTGCCCGTCGGTGATCGCGAGCGTATCGGGCCTGCCGTCGGTCAACATCCAGGAACCGCCAGGAGTGATTCCCACCGCCACCACCTCGAACCGTTCCGGATCGAGGTTGCGCAGGATGCTGCCCGCCGACACACATGAGATGGCGTGCTCAGAGCTACGCCCGCCGTAGACGACGGCGACGCGGGTGCGGGATCCGGTCTGATTGCGGGCGCTCACAACCTAGAGAGGCTACCGTCCCGGGCGGTCGGTCCCTTCCGGCACATCCCGACCTGGTGTTTCAGCCCCGCAGTGCGCGGTCGACGTCGGCGAGGAGGTCTTCGGTGTCCTCTATTCCCGCCGAGATGCGGGCGAACCCGGCCGGTACCGGGTCGCCCCAGCGGGCCCGGCGGTCGACCGAAGTGTGTATCCCGCCGAAGCTGGTCGACGCGATCAGCAGCGCGCTGCGCTCCACCAGGGCGTGCACGGCGGCGGCGTCGGACAACTCGATGGACACCAAGCCGCCGAATCGTCTCATCTGCGCGGCGGCCAGCTCGTGTGCCGGATCGTCGGGCAGTCCGGGGTAGCGCACCGAGCGCACCGCGGGATGGTCACGCAGCATCATCGCCAAGGCGACCGCGTTCTGGCACTGCCGCTCGAACCGCAGCCCGGCGCTGCCGAGGCTGCGCAACACCAGCCAGGCCTCGAATGCACCCAGGATCGATCCGGACAGCAACCGCTCGCGTTCCACGGCGGCCATCAGTTCTCGTTGGCTACCCGCGACATAGCCGGCAACCAGATCGCTGTGCCCCGACAGCGCTTTGGTGGCGCTGGCCACCACGAGGTCGGCACCGAGGGCCAGCGGCTGCTGCCCCAGCGGTGTGGCGGTGGTGTTGTCGACGACGAGAGTGGCGCCGTTGCCACGGCAGATCATCGCCAGGCGGTGCAGATCGACGACGTCGAGTCCCGGGTTGACCGGCGTCTCGGCCAGCACCGCGTCGGCACCCGCGGCCGCTTCGCAGATATCGTGCGTATGCGCCTCGATCACCGTGACCCCTTGTGGGCAAAGGTATTCGGCGGCATAGCGGCGGACCTGGTAGTAACCGTCGGCAGGGACGACGAGGGTGGTGCCGGGTGTGGCCAGCACCCGAAGTGTCGACGTGATCGCGGCCATGCCCGAGCCGAATGTCAGTGCGCCTACCGCGCCTTCCAGTTCGGCCAGCGCCGCTTCGAGCTGTCGCCAAGACGGATTCGAGCTGCGGCCGTAGCTGTCCAGCGGCTCGGTCTCATCGGGCGAGAGATGGTACGCCGACGCCGGTACCGGGATCGGTGCCACCGGTTGTCCGGGGATCGATTCCACGCCAACGGCTTTGACGCTACGCGTGGAATCTCCGTACCAGCCGTCCATAGCTGCGCCTCACCTACTCCGGTTTCGTGCTGCGACCCAACAGCAACGCGACTGCTTCGTGCACCGACAATCCCTTGTGGCACACGCGATGAACCGCGTCGGTCAACGGCATCTCGACGCCGTAACTGGAAGCCAGCGCCAGCACCGACTCGCATGATGCGACACCTTCGGCCACGTGCCCGCCGGCGGCCACCAAGGCCGATTCCATGGTGCCGCCCTTGCCCAGTCGCTCACCGAAGGTGCGGTTACGGGAATGGCCGGAGGTGCATGTGGCGACCAGATCCCCGACGCCGGCCAATCCGGCCAGCGTGGCCGGGGTGGCACCGAGGGCGATACCCAACCGCATCACCTCGGCCAGGCCGCGGGTGATGATGGCGGCAACGGTGTTCTCCCCCAACCCGACTCCCACCGCCATGCCGCAGGCCAGGGCGATGACGTTCTTGCAGGCACCGCCCACCTCGGCGCCGACCACGTCGGCGTTGGTATAGGGCCGGAAGTATCCGGTGGTCAACGCCCGCTGCAGAGCCACCGCGCGGCCGGAGTCGCTGCAGGCGACAACGGTGGCCGCCGGCTGCTCCTCGGCGATCTCGCTGGCCAGGTTGGGACCGGTCACCACCGCGACCCGGGACGGGTCGACTCCGGTGACCTGGACGATGACCTGGCTCATCCGCATCAGCGAGCCGAGCTCGATGCCCTTGGCCAGGCTCACCAAGGTGACGTCGTCATCGATCAGGTGCTTCCAGCCCTCCAGGTTCGCCCGCAACTGTTGCGCCGGAACACCCAGCAGCACCGTGCACGCGCCGGCCAACGCCTCGGCCGGATCACTGGTGGCTTTGATCGAGGCCGGCAGCACCACGTCGCCGAGGTAACGACTGTTGCGATGGTCGGAATTGATCTCGTCGGCAACCTCGGGGCGTCGGGCCCACATCGTCACCGGATTACCGGCGTCCGCCAGGACCTTGGCCAGCGCCGTCCCCCACGCACCCGCACCCATAACCGCAGCCTCTACCACCCGTTCACCCTATCCCGGCTCCGGTGCCACTCGCCGTCACCAGCCGGGCTGGCAGGATGAACCCATGAGCGGCTTCCGAAGCGACACCGCCGCGGCAGCAACGCAGGCCACCGACGTCGCCCTGGTGATCGCGGTGAAGCGGCTGTCGGCTGCCAAGACGCGGCTGGCGCCCATCTTCTCTGCGGCCACCCGCGAAGCCGTCGTGCTGGCCATGCTCGTCGACACGATCACCGCCGCGTCGGTCATCGCCCCGGTGACAGTCGTAACCCCGGACGACACCGCCGCGGATGCTGCACGGGAGTTGGGGGCAGCGGTGCTGGTGGATCCGACACCGGCCGACCATCGCGACCCGCTCAACAACGCCATCAGCACGGCTGAAACCGAATTACGCGCCACCGCACCGAATATCGTTGTTCTTCAGGGCGATCTGCCGGCCCTGCAGCCCCAGGAGCTGGCCGAGGCACTGGCACTGGCCCGCGGCCACCGGCGCAGCTTCGTCGGCGACCGGCACGGGACGGGCACGTCGGCGCTGTTCGCCTTCGGCACGGCGCTGGCCCCACATTTCGGGTCCGATTCTGCTGCGCGCCATCGACACTCCGGTGCAATCGAATTGACCGGCGCCTGGCCCGGTCTGCGCTGCGACATCGACACACCCGACGATCTTCAGACCGCGCGCCGCCTCGGCGTCGGCCCGGCAACCGCACGCACGCTCGGCAGGCACCACCGCTGAGGTAGCCGCGGACCCGCGCGATAAGGAATGATCGGATGGGTGAGCGAAGCCACCGAAGCCGAACCCGGAACCAGGCCAGCCGACGGCAAACGGGACGTCGCCGCAGCCGCATCGGGGCCGCCGGTCGAGTCGTCGACTCCTGAAGCCCCGCCGGCGGCGACCTCACCGGCGGTGGACGATGCGCTGCCCGAGGACCGCTACCTCAACCGCGAACTGAGCTGGCTGGACTTCAACGCCCGGGTGCTGGCCCTGGCCGCCGATCCGTCGCTCCCGCTGTTGGAGCGGGCGAAGTTCCTGGCGATCTTCGCATCCAATCTCGACGAGTTCTACATGGTCCGGGTGGCCGGTCTCAAACGGCGCGACGAGATGGGGCTGTCGGTGCGCTCGGCCGACGGCCTCTCGCCGCGGGAGCAGTTGCGCCGCATCAACGAACGCACACAGCAGATCGCCAACCGCCACGCCAAGGTGTTCCTCAGTTCGGTGCGCCCGGCGTTGGCCGAAGAGGGCATCGTCATCGTCAACTGGGCCCAGCTCGACGAGGCTGAGCGCGCGAAACTCTCGAAGTACTTTCACGAACAGGTGTTCCCGGTCCTCACCCCGCTGGCCGTCGACCCGGCCCACCCGTTCCCGTTCGTCAGCGGGCTGAGCCTCAATCTGGCCATCACCGTCAAGCATCCCGAAGACGGCGGACAGCACTTCGCCAGGATCAAGGTGCCCGACAATGTCGGCCGTTTCGTGCAATTGAGCCCGCCGGCCGACGGATCCACAGTGCTGCGGTTCCTGCCCATGGAGGAGCTCATCGCGGCGTTCCTGCCGGTGCTGTTCCCCGGGCTGGAAATCGTCGAACATCACGCGTTCCGGATCACCCGCAATGCCGACTTCGAGGTCGAAGAAGATCGCGACGAGGACCTGCTGCAGGCCCTCGAACGTGAACTGGCGCGCAGGCGCTTCGGCTCACCGGTCCGATTGGAAGTGTCCGACGACATGACCGAGAGCATGCTTGAGCTGTTGCTGCGCGAACTCGACGTAGCCCCCGGCGATGTCATCGAAGTGCCCGGCCTGCTGGACCTGTCGGCGCTGTGGCAGATCTACGACGTGGACCGGCCGACGCTCAAGGATCGCCCCTTCGTCCCTGCCACCCCACCGGCTTTCGGCGAGCGGGAGACACCCAAGAGTATTTTCTCGACGCTGCGCGACGGGGATGTGTTGGTGCACCATCCCTATGACTCGTTTTCCACGACGGTGCAGCGTTTCATCGAGCAGGCCGCGGCCGACCCCAGCGTGCTGGCCATCAAGCAGACGCTGTACCGCACCTCCGGTGACTCCCCCATCGTCAACGCGCTGATCGACGCGGCCGAGGCAGGCAAACAGGTGGTCGCCCTCGTGGAGATCAAGGCACGCTTCGATGAACAGGCCAACATCAAATGGGCCCGCGCACTCGAACAGGCCGGTGTCCATGTGGTCTACGGATTGATCGGACTCAAGACCCACTGCAAGACCTGCCTGGTGGTGCGTCGGGAAGGGTCGACGATCCGTCGTTACTGCCACATCGGTACCGGCAACTACAACCCGAAAACCGCGCGGCTGTATGAAGACGTCGGCCTGCTCACCGCCGATCCCGACATCGGCGCCGATCTCACCGATCTGTTCAATTCCCTGACCGGATACTCACGCAAGGACTCCTACCGCAATCTGCTGGTGGCTCCGCGTGGGGTGCGCAAGGGCATCATCGAGCGCATCGATCGCGAGATCGCCGCCCATCACGAGGGAGCCACGAGCGGAATTCGGTTGAAGGCCAACGCACTGGTCGACGAACAGGTCATCGACGCGCTGTACCGGGCATCGCAGGCCGGGATCCCGATCGAGATCGTGGTGCGCGGCATCTGCGCCTTGAGGCCAGGCGTAGCCGGGTATTCGGACAACATCACGGTGCGCTCGATCCTCGGGCGGTTCCTCGAGCACTCGCGGATAATTCACTTCCGCGCCATCAACGAGTTCTGGATCGGCAGTGCCGACATGATGCATCGTAATCTCGACCGCCGGGTCGAGGTGATGGCTCAGGTCAAAGATCCGCGACTGACCGGCCAACTCAACGCGGTGTTCGAGTCCGCCATGGACCCGGCCACCCGGTGCTGGGAGTTGCAGGCGGACGGCCATTGGACCGCACTGCCACAGGAAGGACAGACCGTACGCGATCACCAGGTATCGCTGATGGAACGCCGCCGGCAACCCTGACCCGGGTCTGGTACGGGGTACCGGTGCACGACCTGCAGGAGTTGAGGGTGTCGAACGACAAGACGACAGCGGACAAGTCGGTTCCGACCGTGTCGGCGGCCGGTGCGGTCCTCTGGCGGCCACGTACCGACGTGACGGGTCCGGCCGGCGGTGCCAGTTTTGCCGGCTCCGCCGGCGGCGACATCGAGGTCGCGCTGGTTCACCGTCCACGCTACGACGATTGGTCGTTTCCCAAGGGCAAGCTGGATCCCGGCGAGATCGAACCGGTGACCGCGGTCCGCGAAGTCAACGAAGAAACCGGCCATCACGCGGTTTTGGGCCGACGCCTCGGTTCGATCTCCTACGATGTGCCCGAGGGCAAGAAGCGAGTCTGGTACTGGGCCGCCCGCGCGACGGCCGGCGAGTTCACGCCCAACGACGAGGTGGACAAGCTGGTCTGGCTGCCGATCGACGCGGCGGCCACCGAGCTTCATTACGAGCACGATCGAAAAGTGTTGCGCCGCTTCGCGAAATACCCGCCGGATACCAAGACCGTGATCGTGGTACGGCACGGGTCCGCCGGGCGGAGGTCCCGATTCAAGGGTGACGACCGTAAGCGGCCGCTGGACAAGAAGGGGCGTGCCCAGGCCGAGTCACTGGTCGGCCAGTTGCTCGCGTTCGGTGCGACGACGTTGTACGCCGCGGACCGTCTGCGCTGTCATCAGACGATTACGCCATTGGCCCAAGAACTCGGCGTGGACATTCACAATGAGCCGGCCCTGTCGGAAGAGGGCTACGCGCACGACCACAAGGCGGCACGGAGCCGTCTGCTCGATATCGCTGCCCGCGCAGGCACACCGGTGATCTGCTCACAGGGCAAGGTGATCCCGGGGCTGATCTCCTGGTGGTGCGAACGGGAGGGGGTCCGGCCCACCACGACCGGAAATCGCAAAGGGAGCAGCTGGGTTCTGTCGTTGGCAGGCGGCCGGCTCATCGCGGCCGACCACATGTGCAGTCCGCTGTCGAAACCGCATCGGACTTAGCCGCACCGGGCTCAGACACGGAGAAAGGCACGTCGTGAGCTGATCTTGGGCTCACGACGTGCCTTTGCCGGAAATTACTTGCGGCCCTTCTTGGCCGGTGCCTTCTTGGCAGCCGTCTTCTTGGCCGGTGCCTTGGTCGCGGCCTTCTTGGCCGGTGCCTTGGTCGCGGCCTTCTTCGCCGGTGCCTTGGTCGCGGCCTTCTTCGCCGGTGCCTTGGTCGCGGCCTTCTTCGCCGGTGCCTTGGTCGCGGCCTTCTTCGCCGGTGCCTTGGTCGCGGCCTTCTTCGCCGGTGCCTTCTTGGCGGCGGTCTTCTTGGCGGCAGTGCGCTTGGCCGGGCCTGCCGTGACCCCGCGCTTGACAGCCGGGCCGTCGGCCGGGAGGCGCTGTGCCCCAGAAACAACCGCCTTGAACTGCGCGCCCGGCCGGAATGCCGGCACCGAGGTGGGCTTGACCTTCACCGTCTCGCCGGTACGCGGGTTACGCGCAACCCGGGCGGCACGGCGACGCTGCTCGAAAACACCGAAGCCGGTGATCGTGACGCTGTCGCCCTTGTGCACCGCGCGGACGATGGTGTCCACAACGTTCTCCACCGCGGCGGTAGCCTGCCGACGATCGGTGCCCAGTTTGGTTGTGAGTACGTCGATGAGCTCCGCTTTGTTCATCCAAAACCTCCGAAACCAGTGGTCCTCCTTGGACCGACTAGAGGACACGGTAAACCCTGTGACCACTGATTTCCAAGAGCCACGCGCAATTTCAGGCGTAGCTAGCGAACAATCCGGCAATCCGCTTGCCCCACACCGACTCCCCCCGAGAGGGTCCAGAACCGGTTAGGCAGGCGGCGAATTCGGGTGCCGAAGCACCCCTACGGGCCCGAAAATCAGGCCGGCAGAGTACGCGGCTTCCAGGCCGGCCGGCGCTTCTCGTAATCCTCGATGGAGGAGAGTTTCCGCAGCGTAAGGCCTATATCGTCGAGCCCCTCGAGCAGTCTCCAGGCCGTGTAATCGTCAATTCTGAACGGCACCACAACCGTTCCGGCGACAACATTGCGATCTTGAAGATTCACAGTGATTTCCAGCCCCGGATTCTGCTCGATGAGCTTCCACAAGAGCTCGACATCGTCTTGGGCGACTTCGGCCGCCAATAGCCCGGCCTTGCCGGCGTTGCCGCGGAAAATGTCGGCGAAACGGGATGAGATAACCACCCGGAAGCCATAGTCCATGAGCGCCCAGACGGCATGTTCGCGCGATGATCCGGTACCGAAATCGGGGCCGGCGACCAACACGGAGCCTTTGTCGAATGGCGGCAGATTCAGAATGAACGACGGATCTGAACGCCAGGCGGCGAACAATCCGTCCTCGAAACCTGTTCGGGTGACCCGCTTCAAATAGACGGCCGGGATGATCTGGTCGGTGTCGACATTCGACCGCCGCAGCGGGACGCCGATGCCGGTGTGAGTGCTAAACGCTTCCATTCTTGGGTTCCTCTCAGCGGGCCGCGGCGGGCAGATCGGCAGGCGAGGCCAGTTTTCCGCGGACGGCGGTGGCAGCGGCGACAGCCGGGGAGACCAGGTGGGTCCGGCCGCCCTTGCCCTGTCGGCCTTCGAAATTCCGGTTGGACGTCGAGGCACAGCGCTGCCCCGGAGACAGCTGGTCCGGGTTCATCCCAAGACACATCGAGCAGCCGGCCTGACGCCATTCCGCACCGGCGGCGGTGAATATCGCGTCGAGGCCTTCCGATTCGGCCTGGGCCCGAACCCGCATGGAGCCCGGCACGACCAGCATCCGCACCCCGTCGGCCACCTTGCGGTCACGCAAGACGTCGGCCACCACCCGCAGATCCTCGATGCGGCCGTTGGTGCAGGACCCGACGAACACGGTGTCCACGGTGATGTCCCGCATCGCCACCCCGGGGCGCAGATCCATGTAGGCCAAAGCCTTCTCCGCCGCCTGCCGCTCTCCGTCGTCGCCCATCAACTCCGGATCGGGAACCGATGCGGACAGCGGCACGCCCTGACCCGGATTGGTACCCCAGGTCACAAAGGGGCTCAGGGCAGCGGCATCCAGATAGACCTCGGTGTCGAATTCGGCGCCCTCGTCAGTACGCAACTGGCTCCACGCGGCCACGGCGGCATTCCAATCAGCGCCCGTGGGAGCATGTGGGCGACCCTTGAGGAACTCGAAGGTGGTCTCGTCAGGGGCGACCATGCCGGCCCGCGCCCCGGCCTCGATGCTCATGTTGCAGATCGTCATCCGACCTTCCATGGACAACGCTTCGATGGCGCTGCCCCGGTATTCGATGACATGCCCCTGCCCACCGCCGGTGCCGATCTTTGCGATCACCGCCAAGATGATGTCCTTGGCGCTCACCCCGGGCGGCAGCACGCCGTCGACGTTGACCGCCATGGTCTTGAACGGCTTGAGCGGCAGCGTCTGTGTGGCCATCACATGTTCGACCTCGGAGGTACCGATGCCCATCGCGATGGCGCCGAACGCACCGTGAGTCGAGGTGTGGCTGTCCCCACACACCACCGTCATCCCCGGCTGGGTCAGGCCGAGTTGGGGCCCGATGATGTGAACGATGCCCTGTTCGGCATCGCCCATCGGATGCAGGCGGATACCGAATTCCTCGCAGTTGCGGCGCAATGTCTCGACCTGCGTGCGTGACACCGGATCGGCGATCGGCTTGTCGATGTCGACCGTGGGGACGTTGTGGTCCTCGGTGGCGATCGTCAGATCCGGCCGTCGCACCGGGCGGCCGGCCAACCGCAGACCATCGAAGGCCTGGGGGCTGGTGACCTCATGCACGAGATGCAGGTCGATGTAGATCAGGTCGGGCTCTTTGGCCGCGCCCTCGCCCTCGCCGCGCACCACGACGTGGTCGTCCCAAACCTTTTCGGCCAGGGTGCGCGGCTTTACGGATGTCTGTGTCGGTTGGTCCATCGCTACTTCTCGATTCGATTAACGGCAATGCGGGCTGGCATCAAGAGTCCGCCAGGGCTGGGCGGTACTGTCGTCATCTCGCCTGTCATCTCACAATGCGAGACGTTAGTATCTCTCTGTGAGAAATGATAGCGGCATCGGCGTTCTCGACAAAGCGGTGGGTGTGCTGCACACCGTGGCCGAGTCACCTTGCGGGCTGGCCGAACTCTGCGAGCGGACCGGACTCCCCCGAGCGACCGCGCACCGGCTGGCCGCGGGACTCGAAACCCACCGGCTGCTGGCCCGCGACGGCGACGGCCGCTGGCGCCTCGGCCCGGCACTGACCGAATTGGCCTCCCACGTCAACGATCCGCTGCTGGCCGCGGGGGCCGCGGTACTGCCCCGCCTACGCGAGATCACCGGCGAGAGCGTGCAGCTGTACCGGCGCGAGGGCCAATCACGGGTCTGCGTGGTGGCGTTGGAGCCGCCGGCCGGACTTCGCGACACCGTGCCGGTGGGGACCCACCTCCCGATGACCGCGGGCTCTGGAGCCAAAGTGCTACTGGCCTACGCCGACCCGGCCACCCAGCAGGCCGTGCTTCCGGCGGCCAAGTTCACCGATCGGGCGCTGGCCGAGGTCCGCAAGCGCGGCTGGGCTCAGAGTGCCGCCGAACGTGAGCCCGGTGTGGCCAGCGTCTCGGCGGCGGTGCGGGACGGCCGTGGCGCCGTGATCGCCGCGGTGTCGGTGTCTGGGCCGATCGACCGCATGGGCCGTCGCCCGGGGGCCCGCTGGGCCGCCGATCTGCTCGCCGCCGCCGACGCCCTCACCCGTCGACTGTGAGGCGAATCTCAGTTCACCGCTGACGCATCGGCGCGCCGAGCCCGGTTCGACGCCCAACCCGCCGAGCGTCACGCCAGAGTGACCTTCGCCACCCACGGTCACTCCACTACCGCGCAGACCAAAAAACCCACACAACGCAGAAGCGCCCAGTTCTCCGGAACTGGGCGCTTCTACTTCTGTACCCCCGATGGGATTCGAACCCACGCTACCGCCGTGAGAGGGCGGCGTCCTAGGCCGCTAGACGACGGGGGCTAGAACTTCCGGATGGTCAGCATAGCTCAGGCGGTCGTACTCACCTAATCCGGCTGATCCGCTCCGGATGGCTGGGGTACCAGGACTCGAACCTAGAATGGCTGAACCAGAATCAGCTGTGTTGCCAATTACACCATACCCCATCAATTGCCTATCACTGCAGGTCAAGGCAATTTCGATCCGATCGGCTCAGCGGGGGCTTCCCCGTTTTGCTTTTCGGGCCGACGAGCAGACTACCAAAGATTTTGGGCCCGCTTTACCAAGCCCGGCCCTGCCGCGCTTCACATCGCGGCGCGGGCGGCCCGCAACCGCGTCAGGCTGCGATCGGCGCCCAGCAGCTCCATCGACTCGAACAGCGGCGGGCTGATCGTGGCACCGGTGACCGCGACCCGGATCGGCCCGAACGCCTTACGGGGCTTGAGCTCCAGGCCGTCCAGAAGGGCCGCCTTGAGCGCCGCTTCGATGTTGGCGGTGTTCCACTCCCCGACGCCATCCAGGGCGCTCAGCGCGGCGTCCAGGACCGGCGCGGCCTCCGCGCGCAGCTCCTTGCCCGCGGCCTTCTCGTCGATCTCGTAGGAGCCGTCATCGAAGAACTTCAGCAGCCCCCACGCGTCACCCAAAACCACGATGCGGGTCTGGATCAGCGCGGCAGCTTCGGCGAATGCGGCGTCGTCCAGGCCGGTGTCGTGGCCGTGCGCATCGAGATAGGCGCGCAACCGGGCGGTGAAATCCTCCGGCGTCAGCAGCCGGATGTGCTCGGCGTTGATCGCGTCGGCCTTCTTCTGGTCGAACCGCGCCGGATTCGAGTTGACATCGGCCACGTCGAAGGCGGCCACCATCTCGTCGAGACTGAAGATGTCGTGATCGTCGGCGATGCCCCAACCGAGCAGCGCCAGGTAGTTCAGCAGCCCCTCGGGCAGGAAGCCGCGGTCGCGGTGCAGGAACAGGTTCGACTGCGGATCACGCTTGGACAACTTCTTGTTGCCCTCACCGAGAACACTTGGCAAATGCGCGAATTCGGGGACCCGCTCGGCCACCCCGATCCGCATCAGTGCCCGGTACAGCGCGATCTGGCGCGGCGTCGACGGCATGATGTCCTCGCCGCGCAGGACGTGGGTGATCTTCATCAGCGCGTCGTCGACCGGATTGACCAAGGTGTACAACGGATCTCCGTTGGCGCGGGTGATCGCGAAATCCGGGACCGAGCCGGCCGGAAAGCTGACCTGCCCGCGCACCAAATCGCTCCAGGACAGGTCTTCGTCGGGCATGCGCAACCGCAACACCGGCTTACGGCCCTCGGCGGCAAACGCCGCGCGCTGCTCGTCGGTGAGGTCGCGATCGTAATTGTCGTACCCGAGTTTGGGATTGCGCCCCGCCGCCACGTGACGCGCCTCGACCTCTTCTGGCGTCGAGTACGCCTCGTACACCTCACCGGCCGCCAGCAGACGGGCGATCACATCCCGGTAGATCTCACTACGCTGCGACTGCCGGTAGGGCTCGTACGGGCCACCGACCTCGGGCCCCTCGTCCCAATCCAGGCCCAGCCAGCGCAGCGCGTCGAGGATCGCCGCGTAGCTCTCGTCGCTGTCGCGTGCGGCGTCGGTGTCCTCGATCCGGAAGACGAACGTGCCGCCGGTGTGCCGGGCGTACGCCCAGTTGAACAGCGCGGTGCGAACCAGGCCGACGTGCGGGGTGCCGGTCGGAGACGGGCAGAAACGGACCCTGACCGGACCAGACGGGGATGTCATCACTTACCTCTACTTCTGCTTGCGTACAACGGGATTGGTCAGGGTGCCGATGCCTTCGACGGTGATGCTGACCGTGTCACCGTCCTCGATCGGGCCGACACCCTCAGGAGTTCCGGTGAGGATCAGGTCGCCCGGCAGCAGCGTCATCACCGCTGACACCCATTCGACGATGGCACCGACGTCATGGATCATCAGCGATGTCCGGCTGCGCTGGCGCACTTCCCCGTTCACCTCGGTGCGGATCTCCAGATCCGAGGGATCCAGGCCGGTGACGATCCACGGACCGACGGGACAGAAGGTGTCGTGCCCCTTGGCCCGCATCCACTGACCGTCTTTGGCCTGCTGGTCACGTGCAGACACATCGTTGGCGATCGTGTAGCCGAGGATGTTCTCGGCGGCTCGCGCGGCAGGTACGTCCTTACATGGCCGCCCGATCACGATCGCCAGTTCGCCCTCGTGGTGAACAGGATTGGCGTCGGCCGGCAGCTGGATCGGCACGTTGGGTCCGATGATCGACGTGTTGGGCTTGAGGAAGATCACCGGATCCTCCGGCGCCACGGCACCCATCTCGGCGGCGTGGGCCTCGTAGTTCTTGCCCATGCAGACGACCTTGCTGGCGAGGATCGGCGCCAGCAGCCGGACGTCGGCCAGCGGCCAGCTCCGTCCCGTGAAGTTGGGGTTGCCGAAGGGATGCTCGGCAATCTCTTTACAGACGGTGTCGGCGCCGTCGCCTTCAACACTGACGAAAGCGACGCCGTCCGGACTGGCGATTCGACCTAAGCGCATTTGTCCAGGGTAGTGCGCGGCGGTTGACGTCCAGTGCTGACGCCTCCTGTCAGATTTTGTCAGTCACCGTCGAACACCGCGGCGAGGAACGGGGTGGAGTCCGGAATCGACGCCAGCACAGTGCCGGAGTGATCTTCCTCGGGATAGACCTTGAGTGTGACGTCTTGACCGTTGGCCCGTAGCTGCTCGTCGAGCTGCAGCGACATGTTCGGCGGGACATCATGATCGAGCATCCCGACGCCGAGGAAGATCGGCCGGTCGTAACCGCTGGTCGGTGTGCCCAGGTAAGCGTCGATGGCTTCCGCCGCACCGGGCAGGGTGGCCAGGGGCGCGCTGAAGTACCCGGTCGGGGTCATACCGGTGAGCTGCTGGTCGAGGTCCGGCTTGCACAACACCTCGGCCTTGTCGACGGCGGCACGGCCCGCCGGGGTGAGCACGCTGTTGATGTCGAGATCGGGGCGTGCCTCGCGCAAGCCGGCCAAGATGTAGCCGGTGTAGCTGTTGGCGGCCGGCCCCAGGTTCGGGGGCAACGCCATGTCGGGCCCGGCCTGCTTGACGACGCTCTCGACGTTGAACGGCGTTCCCGTGGCCACCACACCGCGGTAGTCCAGACCGGTGCCTCGGCTGAACTCGGTGGCCCAGCGTGCACTGTTGACCGCTGCACCACCACCCTGGGATTGCCCCACGATCGCCCACTTGCGCGACAACGGTAGGTCCATCTCGTGCATCGCGATCACCGAATCGACGACGCTGTGGGCGGTCGCCACGCTGTTGAGATAGCTCATCAGACCGGGCGTGCCCAGTCCGGCATAGTCGGAGCCGACGAGGGCGTAGCCCTGATCGAGCCAGTGCGTCAGGTACTCGACATCCCGTTCGCTGCGCGGTTGCGCGGAGGGGGTGCAATCGTCGCCGAGCCCGACGGTGCCGTGCGCCCATGCGATGGTGGGCCAGCCGCCGGCCGGCGCCTCGCCCCGGGGAACGAACACCGCGGCGGTGCTCACGGCGGGCGAATCATGTTGATCGACGGTCGAATACAGGATGCGGTAGGCGCGTGCTGCGCCGGGTACCGACAGCGCGGGATCCAACGGCACCGCCTGGATCAGGGTGCCGGCCGGGGGAATCGGCGCGTCGTAGTGGCGGGCATCCAGTCCCGACCAGTTCGGCACCGCCGCTGCTGCGGTCGGCGCCGTCAGGAATCCACATATGAGTAAGACGATTGCTGTCAGCCACAACTTCACGGGCACAGCCTATGGCAACCGAGACTGGATCTCACATAATGGAATTCGAGTTCAATATCTTGGGACATCCGTGAAACCATGCAGTCATGCCCGTTTCATCGATCGGCACGTTCCGCCGTTGGTCGATGTTGGCGCTCGCACTCACCGCGACCACATGCGCCAACGTATTCATCAACGGAGCGGCATTCCTCATCCCCACCCTGCATTCCGAGCGAGGTCTGGATCTGGCGAAAGCGGGCCTGCTGTCATCGATGCCGAGCTTCGGGCTGGTGCTCACCCTCATCGCCTGGGGATACATCGTCGACCGGTTCGGCGAGCGGATCGTGTTGACGGTCGGCTCGGCGTTGACCGCCGCGGCGGCGTTCGCGGCGGCCTCAGCCGACTCACTGGTGGCGGTGGGCGCCTTCCTGCTCCTGGGCGGAATGGCCGCGGCCAGTAGCAATTCGGCCAGCGGGCGGGTCGTGGTCGGCTGGTTTCCGCCGGAACAGCGTGGGCTGGCGATGGGAATCCGGCAGACGGCAACGCCTCTGGGAGTCGGTTTGGGCGCGTTGGTCATTCCGCGGCTCGCCGAGTCACACGGGGTGACGACGGCGTTGCTCTTCCCGGCGATCGTGTGCCTTGTCTCGGCGGTGATGTGTGCTGTCGGCGTGCTGGATCCGCCACGGCCACCCCGCCACGAAGCACCTGCCGAGCACCTGGCCAATCCGTATCGGGGCTCGAACGTGTTGTGGCGCATCCACGCCGTGTCGGTGCTGCTGGTGGTGCCCCAAGGCATGGTGTGGACATTCACCCTGGTGTGGCTGATGAGCGACCGCGGCTGGTCCGCTGCCTCCGCCGGCACCTTGGTCACCGTCGCCCAATTGCTCGGCGCGGCCGGCCGAATCGCCGCGGGCCGATGGTCTGATGTGGTGGGCCAACGGCTTCGGCCCATCCGCACCATCGCGCTGGCGGCGGCAGCGACGATGGCGCTCCTGGCGCTCACCGACTGGCTGGGCTCACCGATCAGTGTCGCGTTGATCGTGATCGCCTCGGTGATCACGGTGTCCGACAACGGTTTGGCGTTCACGGCGATCGCCGAGATCGCCGGCCCGTTCTGGAGCGGACGCGCGCTGGGGACACAGAACACCAGCCAGCATCTCGCCACCGCCAGTTCGGCACCGCTTTTCGGGGCGTTGATCGGCGTGGCCGGTTACCCGGCGGCCTTCGCGGTGTGTGCGTTGTTGCCGTTGTTGGCGGTGCCGCTGGTGCCGGCGGATCCGGTGCGTGACGAGCGCTGAGGCGCTGACGTCTCCGGCCTCCGAGTCACACGCATCACAACAGCATCCGGTGAGCGGACATTACCCACTCTGAAAGCCTGATATCACCGGCGATACCACTTCGCCGAAGCCCGCAACACCGTCGCCATCTCCACGCTGGAACTCGGGATCGACGTCGGCGACCTCGATCCGCACCGTCGCATCGTTCCTGCAACGGCTCGGTCGCACCGGCCGACGTCCGGACGCCACCCGCAGCTGTCTTTTCCTTGCCGCCGATTGTCGGAGCCGCGTGCCACGATGACCGACATGACGGACGAACTGCTTGACGAGTTCGAGGATTGGCTCACCGAGAGTGGCAACCGCAACGTGTCCACTGCCATACGGCATACACAGGCATTCCTGGAGTGGCGAGCGCCCGCGCCGTTGACGAGCCTCGACGAGGGCACCGTCCGCACGTTTCTGTTGGAATGGTGCCCCCGCCACCTGAGTTTGCCCGCCGATGACTCGTGGGAGGTATGCGACGCTCTCGTCGAATTCATCCTGTTCCTCGGCCACACCCACAAGCTCCGTGGTGGTCCCGACGCGGGACGCCGGCTGGCTCGGGCCACCAATGGCATGGCCGACGCCATGCGCGCGAAGATGGCCGATCCCAGCAATTACGGGATGGCCAAAGCGCTGTTCGTCGGGATCGAAGGCGCCGAATCCATGACAGAGCAGGAACTGCTGGCAGCCATGCAGCAGCGCATCGACGAACACAATGCCCTGCCCCTCGATGAGCGCCGAGCCCGCACCGACCACCTGATAGAACAACCGGCACCGGTCGACCTGCCGTTTGTCTATATTCCGCCCACCGAGGCCGACGTAGTGTCCGTGGCGTCGGCTGCGGCGTTACCGGCCAAGGTCCAAGCCCTTTGTGACTATCTTGGCGACACGGGCAAGGCGCTGACCCCCAAGGGAAACCTGAAGCTTGCCGATGGACGCGCACTGGTCGAGCTCCTCGACACCGGAGACCAAATCGACCCAAAAATCGGCGACAAGACCTTCAAGACAAAGTCGACGGAAACTCTGCGGCACCTGGCCTACCTGCTCGCGCTCGCCGAGGAAGCCGGCGCAACGCGCCATGTGAAGAATCGACTTGTCCCCGTCCAAGCGTGGTCCCGAAAGTCACCGGTTGCCAAGGCCACCACGCTTTTCCAGATTGTGCTTGAGGCCGGTGTGCTGTCGTCAACGCGTCGGGGAATCTCATTCTACGGTCGACTGCACCAGCTGCTCGATGAAGGCGTGGTGCACTGGCTCGCCGGTCTGATCCCCGCGAGCTCGCACGCGCACTTCGACGACATCGTCGACCTCAACGCGCGGGTGGTGCTCAGCGAGTTCGATGCCGAGGAGATCAACTACTACATTTCAAGCGACCACCTCGCCGACGACCTCAGCGACATCCTGGCGATGCTGGACATGACTGGCGCGGTGGAGTGGACCGAAAGAACCGAATCGGTGAACCCCTACGGACACCGGGTCTGGTCTGACGGCATAGTCTCTGTGACTGCATTCGGCCGCCAGATTCTGCCGGATTATCTGGCCGCCGCCGGTCTCCGGCTCCGAAGGGCCGACGATCTGACCGAAATGACCTTGCCCGAGCTTCTTGAAGCCTTGAATTCGATCCCCTCAGAACAACATTCAGATGTGCTGGCCGCGTGGAAGCCGTCAGTGCCGCCATCCGAACGTGCGGCACTGGTAGCGGCGATGGCCGCGGAAGCCGAGGATGCAACGTCTCGGCTCGTCGGATTGCGCCTGCTGGGGATGTTCGACGTCGAAGTGGGCGAGCCTTACATGCGGCAGTTACTCGACACACCGGCGGCCGGACACGCCGCCATCTGGCTACTCGACCACGGCCTCGCCACCGGTGATGCAGTCGGTAGCTTCATCACCCCGACGATCATGGTCGACATCATGTCTCAGCTTGTCGATCACCCTGACCTGCTCTGTGAACAATTCCTGCAGGGCCACGACCCCCTTCGAATGCTGGAGTCCTTTTGGCGTCATCCCGCACCCGAGACCGCACAGGTACTCGATGTCCTGGGACGACACCTGCCCGACCGGTCACTGGCCAAACAAGCCCGCAAAGCGGCCATCAAACACCGGAGTTGGATGGCCAACCCGCACTGAGACTGCAGCCAGGGCGAAAAAGTGCGAGTAGCCCACGCCCTCAGGGCAGAGTCGATGCCGCAGACCGTGGCCGCAACATCAATGCCGCCACCAGAAAGCACAGCGCACCCACGAATGTGCCGAAGTTGGCCAGCCTTTCGTCGTCGGTCACCCCGGTCTTGCGAACGAATGCCGCAAGGGCCGAAATCCCGAACGCCACACAGCCGGCCAGGTTGACCCAGCTTGCTTGCCAGTCAACCGATTTCGGTGACCACAGGCCCACGGCAGCCACCGCCAGCACCCCACTGATCAGAAACGCCAAGGACCCGGTGGCGTCGGTGTGGGCGCACGCCGTTCTGGCCGAGCGTCGGTTCGTGTGGGTACCC
>NZ_LZJD01000144.1:0-28386 GCF_001666875.1 Mycobacterium sp. E802 | reverse complement strand
TACGGGGGTCGATCTCACCTTCGACATGTCCAAAGACAACGAGGCGGCGCTGCAACTCAGAACACCCGTTACCGCACTGAAACAGACGTCCCCATCTGGGCGCCAGGAGCCGGTCGAGGGGCCCGATCCCGGCGTGGCGGTTGAGTACATCACCATCGGCGGACCGTATCCCGGCCTTGAGGTTACGAAGGCGCTGCCGCCTGGATTTCATTGGCAACGCATGACATCGCTGTTCGTCGGTATTGAGGGCCCACCGGTCGCCTGGGGGACGACAAGCGATCTCACGAAGGTGCTCGCCGAGTCCGCACAGCACTCCCCAGACACCTACTGGTTCCAAGGTGTCGGCTGGCTGGCCCCGGCCGACGTCGCTGCCCAGAGCGGCAAAACCTTTCTGACGCTGTGCACACCGGATCCATCGACCCGCTGACTGCCTGCGCACCGGCCAGATAGCTTCAGGCCCGCAGAGGTACGCCGCCGCCCCGTGCGTTCATCGACGTGAACGCCTCTGCGGCGGACACCTCGTCGGCAGAGATGCAGGCAGCGGTGACGGCCAGCGCTTTGAACGCCCGCGCGGCCGAACTCAGACTGTGCCCGAACTGATGACTCGGATTCGGCGATTCGCCCCAGAGCAGAGCCTCCGTGTAGCCGGCCGGAAGCTGTTGGCCATCACCGGAAATCGCCCGGGCATACGCCTCGGCCCCCATGACCAGAACATACTGCTCCTCGTCTGGGAGGCCCGGCGATGCCGCCTCGTCGACAAGCTCCGCACCGAGAATCCGGATGGGTCGAACGTCGTCGGGGCCGTCCTTGAGGAGCTGCACGCTGACCCGCCAGCCACTCATCATCCGGTCGACGATGAGCCCACCGGCGTTGGCGGCGAGCTCGGCGGCGTCGCCGGCGATGACGTGCATGCGGTAAGCCACGGTGCCGCAGTCTTTTTGGCTCTTCATCGCAACACCCGCACCGGCACGTGCGCCCAGCCGGCGACGTTCTGCATGCTCACGCGTTCGCACCGGTCCCAATCGACCTCGTACCGGGGCATGAAATCCAGCAGCTTGTTCAGGGCGATACCGCATTCCAACCGCGCCAGTGCCGCGCCGAGGCAGCTGTGGATCCCGTAGCCGAATCCCAGGTTCTGGGCTTCCGTGCGGTTCCGATCGATGTCGAAGGTGTCGGGATCCGTCCACGCGTCGGGGTCCCGGTTCGCCGAACCGCCGACCAGGAATACCGGCTTGCCCGCCGGAATCGTGACGCCGTGCAACTCGATCTCACGCTGAGAGCGCCGCACGTTGTACTGCGCCGGGGCCTCGTACCGCAGTAGCTCCTCGATCGCGGCCGGCACCTTGCTGCGGTCGGCACGCAATCGCTGCCATTGGCCGGGATGACGGCCGAACATCACCACGGCCGCACCGACCAACTTGGTCACCGTCTCGGCGCCGGCCCCACCGAGAAGGGTGGCGAATCCCGCGATCTCGGAGTTCCGTAGCCGCGTGAGCTCGCCGTCCTCACGCTCGATCTCGGCGGCGATCAGCCCGCTGATCATGTCGTCGCGCGGTTCGGCGCGGCGCTGTTTGATCAGGTCGTAGTACAGCAGCCAGGTCTGGGCCATCGCCTCGATGCCGGACTCCGACATCTCGATCTGGCCCGGGTCTCGATGCAGCGACGCGTCGATCCACAGCCGCACCTGCTGACGAGATTCCGGTGGGACACCCAGCATCGTGGTGATGACCTCGACTGGGAAGTACGCCGAGAAGTCCGACACCACATCGAATTCCAGCGGATCGACGCCACCGAGGTAGCGATCGATCTGCTGTTCGACCATGTCGTGCAGCGCGCCGATCGCCCTCGGGGTGAAGACCTTGTTGACCAGGCTGCGCATGTGCCGATGTTCGGGCGGGTCCATCGAAATGATCATCTTCGCGGGCACCTTCTGCCCGGTCCGGACCATGGCCAGATCGACCCCGTAGGCCGACGAGTATGTCTCGAAGTCCTTGAATGCGGCCGCCACGTCGGCGTGCCTGGTCAGGGCATAGAAGTCATAGTCGGCGTTGTAATAGACCGGAGCTTCCTCCCGCATCCGCCGATACGTCTCATAGGGCCCGTTGAAGAAATCCTCCGAGAAGGGATCGAACACCACCTGCGACGTCGTCACATGACCTCCCGCTCGACACCCAACTCGCCCCGACACCATTCCGGGACGCCCAACTGTAATGGTTACAGTAGGTTGGGTTCAAGTGGTCGGTCAGCTAGTGCGTGATTTGCCAGTCCGCCGCTTCACGCTGCTGGTTCCAGAACTCGTCAAACCGTCCGCGGGCGGCCAGCAATTCGTCGATGCTGCCGTCTTCGACGATCCGTCCGCCGTCGAGGAACAGCACCCGGTCGGCGTGGCGGATGCTGGCCAGTCGATGCGCGACGATCACCCGGGTGCGGGACCGCTCGTCGGCGGTCAGCGCGTCGACCACCGCCGACTCGTTCTCGGTGTCCAGCGCGCTGGTGGCCTCGTCGACCAGGAGCACCGGCGCCGGCTTGACGAGCGCACGGGCAATGCTGACCCGCTGACGTTCCCCACCGGACAGGGCCGTACCGGCCTCGCCGACCTTGGCGCCGTCTCCCTCGGGCAGGCGGACGGTCAGTTCGTCCACCCGGGCCAGCCGCGCGGCGGTCGCCAGCTGCTCGGCATCGGCACCCGGATCGCCGACCAGGATGTTCTCCCGGATCGTGCCGTCGAACAGGTAGGGGTGCTGGAACACCACACTTGTTGCCGCCCTGCGGGTTTCGGCATCCATCTGGGTCGTGTCGACGCCGTCGATCAACACCCGGCCCGCGGTCGGCTGGTGCAGGCCGGCGATGAGCGACAAGATGGTGCTCTTACCCGATCCGGACGGTCCGACGATCGCCGTGGTGCCGCCGGGTTGCAGCACGAAGCTGACGTCCTGCAGCACCGGGGTATCACCGTAACCGAAAGTGACGCGGTCGAATTCGATCCGCGGGGCATCCTGGACGGCCAACGTGGCCGCGCCCGTCGTCATCACCGGGGCGTCGAGCACGGCCCCGATGCGATCGAGGGTGGCCCGGGTCGATTCGATCGCCGGGGCCAGTTCCGACAGTGCGGTGAACGGTTCGAGATAGCGGGCGGCGACGACGATCATCGCGATCGCCTCGGGCACGCCGAGAGTGCCGCGCACCGTGAGCACGGTGGCCATCCCGGCCAGGATCAGCAGTGCCAATTGGCTTGCCACACTGAACAGCAGCTGTCCGGGCACCTGCATCAGCAGCAGCCGCATGCTGGCTCCGTGCTGGGCGGCCAGGGCATCGCCGACCATGCTGCGGGCCGGCTCCACCCGACGGGCGGCGCGCAACGCCTGCTGGGTGCGGGCGAACTCGATGATGCGTTCGGTGAAGGCACGGTTGGTCTCGTCGGCCACGGCGTCGGCCTTGCGGCTCAGCCGGCCCGACGCCCACAACGCCCCGAGCAGGATCACCACGCCGGCCAACGCGGCCACCCCCAGTGGCACGGAGATGAACAGCAGTGCCAGGGCAATGGCGGCCGGGAGCAGGATCGCGCCGATCAGCGGGGTGAGCAGGTTGACCACCATGCCGACGAGTTCGGGCCCGGTGGCCGCGATCGCCTGGCGGGCATTCGCGGTATTCGCGCCGGCAGCACCGCCCAGCCAGTCCATCCGAATGCTGGGCAACCGGTCGGCCACATCGTGTTGCGTGTGGTCCAGCAGCGCGAAGCCCAGATCGAAGCCGAGGCGCGAGGTGGCGGTGTCGACGATCCAACCGACGACGGTTGCGGCGGTCAGCCAGCCCAGCCACGGCAGCGCGTCGCGCGGCGCGTCACTGAACAACGCCGACACCAACGGGATCAACAGCACGGTGCCCGCCGCGCGGATCACCACCGAGACCAGCGTGAGCGCGGCGTAGACGGCGACCTTGCCCCGGCGATCGGCCGGGATGAGCGTGATCAGGGTGCGGATCATCGTGCGGCCTCTCCTGCGGTGACGGCATCTGCCGGGTGTAGCGACTGTCCGGTCTGCCACAGCTGTCGGTAGCGACCGCCGGCGGCCAGCAGCTCGTCGTGGGTGCCGCTCTCGGCGATCCGACCGCCGTCGAGGACGACGATCTGATCGGCGTGGGTGATGGTGTGCAGCCGGTGTGCGATCACCAGCACGGTGCGGTCCTTGGTCAGACGGTTGAGTGCCTGCTGCACAAGGTATTCCGATTCCGGGTCGGCGAAGGCGGTCGCCTCGTCGAGGATCAGCACCGGCGTGTCGGCCAGGATGGCCCGGGCGATGGTGAGACGCTGCCGCTCGCCGCCGGACAGTGCCGACGATGCGCCGAGCACGGTCTGATAACCGTCGGGCAGCCGCAGGATCCGCTCGTGGATCTGGGCATCACGGGCCGCCTGTTCGATGCGCTCGAGGGACGCGTCCGGATCGGCCAACGCGATGTTCTCGGCAACGGTGCCGGCCACCAGTTGGGTCTCTTGCAGGACGAAGCCGACCTGGCGGTACAGCTCCTCGGCGGGCATCGACCGAATATCCCTGCCGCCCAGCCGGATCGCGCCGGAGTCGACGTCGTGGAACCGGGCCAGCAGTGCGGCCAGGGTCGACTTGCCCGAGCCCGAGGGGCCGACGAGCGCGGTCACCGTGCCCGGGCGCAGGGTCAGCGAGACATCGTGGATCACCGGGACACTCGGCCGGTATCCGAAGGTCACTCCGTCGAACGTCACAGCGGCCTGTGCGCCCGAGGCATCGGCGTCGTCACGCACCGACAGATCGTCCTCGTCGAGTGCGTTCTGGATGCGGCGCGCGGCCAGCATGCCGCCGCGGATGCCGCCCAGGCCGTAACCCACGCCGAGCAGCCGAACCCCGAAGGTGGTGCCCAGCAACAGAAACGGCATCAGGTCGACGGGGGCCAGGGAACCGCCGATGATCATCGGCGTACCGACGGCGGCGATCAGCCACAGGAAGGTGCCGGGCCGGGTGACGAGATCCATCAGCGACTTCTTGCCGGTGAACGGACGCTGCCAGTCGACCAGGAAGCCGATGTACTCGTCGAGACGACGGCGGAAGCTCGACGACGCCGCCCCGCCGAACACGCGGACGACGGGTTGACCTTCGAGGTAGGCGCCGGCTTCACCGCTCATGCGGTCGGCCCAGCGTTGTGCCTGACCGATCTTGGCGCCGGACTGGATCGTCATCACCGACATCAGCACCAGGTAGGTGAGCACCGGGATGAAAAGTGCGAGCGCCAACCGCCAGTCGACGGTGAACAGGTACACCAGCACGGCCACCGGCGCGATCACCGCGGCAACGGCATCCGGGATCGCGTGGGTCACCAGGTAATGCAGGGACAGGGTGTCGTCCTGCACGAGTTGCTTGATCGAGCCGGATCCGCGGGCGGTGAACCAGCCCAGCGGCAGCCGCGCCATCTTGGTCAGCAGCCGGGTCCGTAGCTCTCGGGCGAACGTCGCGTCGAGGCGATGCAGCCACAAGGTGAGCCCGGCCCCCAGCAGAGCTCCCAGACCCATCAGCCAAACCGCGGTCAAACCCAATGTCCACAGCCGGGATTCGTCGGCACCGGCAAGCAACAGCCGCGACAGTTCGACCAACAGCACGAACGGTGCGAGTTGGACCAACGTGATGATCGCCTGCAGCACGCCCGACACGATCAACGGGGTTTTCAGCGGGGCCAGCAACCGGCCCGCACCCTGGGCCCGCCAGGTACCGCGGGCCGGTGACGCGGCCCCGTCCGAGGTTTCGGGTGCGACCTCGGCAGCTGCCTCGGGTGCAGTCTCAGTCTCGGTCTCGGTGCGGTCGGTGCCCATCGCCCGGCCCTCGGTCCAGTAGGCCTGGGCGTGTAACTCGGACTTGGGGAAGCCGAACTCCTCGCGCAGCCGGGTACGGAGATGCTTGAGGGAGCCGGCTTCCGGCGTCACCCAGCAGTACCAGTCCGACCAGTCCCGCGCCTCGACCGCAGCGGCCAACGATGTCGCGTCGCGGCGTTCGGCCCAGTGGACCCGCAGTCGGGGATGCTCGGCCAGCGGGATGAGCCGATCATTCTCATCGTGCTGCTCGAGATACACCTCGATCGGAATATCCTGCGGCACAATGCCGATGATCCCGTTGATGGCCGGGATCGCGGCCGCGTCACCGATCAACAGGTAGCCGGCCGGCAGATCGTCGGGCAGGGTGAACCCCTTGGAACCCAGGCTCATCACCGGGATGGTGTCACCCGGCTTCGCCGTCCGGGCCCACTTCGACGCCGGTCCCGACGGCTCGTGCAGTACCACGTCGACCGCGAAATTGCCGGTGTCCGGGTCCATTTCGGACATCGTGTAGCCCCGCTGAAACTCGGTCTTCGAGCCGTCGGGGTCCGGCACCCAGAACCGCAGGTACGACGTGGGTTCGGCGACGGCATCCTCGAACACCGTCGGCGAGTGCAGGCGCAGGCGCAGCATGTTCGGTGTCAGATGGGTGGTCTCGACCACGGTCGCCTGGTGATCGCGCGCGCCGAAGCCGCGCATCATCACTCCCTGAAATCCGCGTGCCATCAGCGGTCCTCTCTCACGGCGGTCAGCTCCGCCACGATGTCGGTAATGGGTCTGCCGGGCGCTACGGACGTCAGCAGTCCCCGGATCAGCGCTTTCATCAGAAATTCGAGGTACTGCGGACTGCGCAGTTGCGTGCCCGCAGCGTGGACCGGACCGAGCGCGGCGTCGTCGGCCAGCCGTTCGGCCGCGGCGTCGCGTTCGGTGACGAATCCGTCGTCGCCGCCACTGGCCTCGGCCTTGAGCTCGTGCTGGGCGGCAAGCCCGATGGCGAGCACCGCCACCGAGCTGCTGAGCAGCGCCGCGGCCTCGGCGGTATAGCCGCGCCGGCCCAGCGCGGCGATCTGGTCGGCCAGCAGCCGTGCGCCCGCCTCGCCGCGCGGGAACAGTACCTGCATGTAGGTGGCCAGACCCGGGTGACCGAGGGCGTAGCCGTGCAGGCTCACCCCGAAGGCGAGCAGATGCTCTTCGACGGACCGGGCCGGATCGTCGACCAGCTCCAGTTCGGCGAGCAGGCTTTCCCCGACCAGGCGCTCGAGTTCCCAGCGGCCGCTGATGTGGCGGTACAAGGCGGTGGCCGACACCCCCAGTTTGGCGGCCACGCCGTTGATGCTCAGGTTGCGCATGCCGAGGTCTCGTCCGGCGGTGACGATGTCGGACAGCGCGATGAGCGGCGGGCGTCCGCCCACCCGCGCGGCGACACCGGATCCGGTCACGACTACCTCCGAGGGAAAGTTACCCCCACAAACTAAGGGTCGCCTTAGTCATCGTCAACTGCTTCGTTTTTACCAGAGCAACTGCTCTGTTAACGTGACGAGGTGCCCCGACCCCGCCGCTATGACCCGGATGCGGTTCTCGACGCTGCCGAAAGCCTCGTTGCCCAGGCCGGCCCCGCGGCTGTCACGATCCGCGCCATCAGCGAGGCGGTCGGATTGTCCAATGGCGCGCTGTATCACTCCTTCGGCTCCCGCGTCGGCCTGCTGGGGCAAGCGTGGTTGCGCGCGGGGCGTCGATTCCTGGCGTTGCAACGCGAGTTGGTCGACGCCGCTCGACCCGGTACCGACGCGATCGCAGCGGCGGCCGATGCGCCGGTGATCTTCGCTGAGCGCCACCCAGCCTCGGCGAGGCTCCTCCTGCAGATCCGCCGCGAACAGCTCCTCGGTCCCGACGTACCCGAGGACCTCGCCGATCAATTGCGTGCGCTGGAAACCCAATTGGTCGAGTTGATGATCGGACTTGCGACGTCTGCCTGGAACCGGCGCGACCGCGCGGCCGTCGACACCGTGACGACGTGCATCGTCGACCTGCCGACGGCAATCCTGTTGCACCGCAATCGCCTTGCCGATCCGACTGCCCGCCACCATCTCAGTGCGGCCGTGACGGCCGTCCTGGCCACCGGCCCTGCCCCTATCCCGCAGACGAAAGGAAACTCATGACCGCGACCCTCGACTACGACGGCGACATCGCCGTGCTGGATCTCGGCGACGACGAGAACCGGTTCTCCCCCGAATTCCTCGAAGAGGTCCACGCCCACTTGGACACCGTGCTGGCCAAGGGCGCGCACGGCCTGGTGACCACCGCCGACAGCAAGTTCTATTCCAACGGACTGGATCTGGATTGGCTCGGCGCCCACAGCGATCAGGGCGCCTGGTACGTCGGCCGGGTGCAGGGCCTGTTGGCGCGCGTGCTGACCCTGCCGATTCCCACGGCGGCCGCGGTGGTCGGCCATGCCTTCGGTGCCGGCGCCATGCTCGCCATGGCCCACGATTTCCGGGTGATGCGTGCCGACCGCGGGTTCTTCTGCTTCCCCGAGGTGGACATCCGGATCCCGTTCACCCCGGGAATGGCCGCGCTGATCCAGGCCAAGCTCACACCGCAGGCGGCCGTCGCCTCGATGACCACCGGCCGCCGGTTCGGAGGTACCGACGCTCACGCCCACGGTCTGGTCGACGACACTGCGCCCGAAGGATCCGTCACCGCCGCGGCCACCGAACTGCTGCGGCCCTTGGGAGGCAAGGACTCCGGCACCCTCGGCGCGATCAAGCTGGTCATGTTCGGCACCGCAGCACAGGCCCTCACCGCCGCCGAGCCGGAGGCGGCCGGCTAGACCGGAATCGTCGTACCGGTCTCGTGTTCGGCGAATTCGACCACGCGAGCTGCGGTCTCGTAATCACACGCCACGGCCGAGCGCCCGATCAGGACCGGCCCGCCCCGCAGCCCGAACCTGCCCTCGACGCCGACGTAGCTGCCGGGCGGGATCGGTTCGCTCAGACAGTAGAGCGTCGGTGCCGCTCCGGCGTCGAGGTCGTTGCCGAACACGTCGGCCACCGCCTTGACGCCGCGTTGCACCACGCTCATCAACGGCTTGTCGGAGACGTTGGGCAGGTTGGAGGACACCCACCCCGGATGCGTAAGGCGGGTCTCGACAGGCGATTTCGCGGCCCGCAACCGGCGGTCGAGCTCCAGCCCCCACAGCATCACCGCCAGCTTGGAGGCGGCGTAGGCGCCCATCACCGACCACTTGCTGTGACGAAGGTGCAGATCGTCGAGGTGGAGGGTCGCCGATTTGTGGGCGTCGGAACCGACGTTGACGATCTGCGTCCGGATCCGGTCGAACAGCAGATTCGTCAACGCGAACGGCCCCAACAGGTTTGTCCCGATGGTCATCTCGAAGCCGTCGACGGTATCGGCGCGGTGCTGGCTGAGTGCCCCGGCGTTGTTGACCAGGACGTCGACGTCACCGTCCAGCTTCCCCGGAAACGCGCGCACCGAGGTCAAGTCGGCCAGGTCGAGTTGGATCACCTCGGTCGAACCGCCGATCTCGGCGGCGCGCAGCGCTCCCAGCTCGGTGTTGCGGACCGCGAGGATGACGTGCGCACCGGCGCGCGTCAACGCCCTCGCGGTGCCGAGCCCGACGCCGTTGGTGGCGCCGGTCACCATAATCCGCTTGCCGGTCAGATCACCGAGGCGGGCAGGAGTCCATGGGCGTGCGCCCGGCCGGGATATCAGTTGCCCCAGCCGCGTTGGCCGTCCCAGCCACCACAGATGCCGTTGATGCAACCGTGACCCCAACCGCCCTGGGCGGGATTCCAGCCACCACAGCCCTGCCAGCCGGGGCCGCTGTCGCAGCCACCACCGCCGCCGGCGTCACCGCTGCCGCTGGGCTGAGCACTGATCGTGGTGGTCGAGGCAGGCGCATCGGTGAGAAGTGCGGCTGTCGGTCCTGCGGCAATCGCCGCTGCGGCTCCCGCTACGAACACTGGCCCCATGAGTTTTCGTATGGTTAGCATGACTCCATACTCCTACGCTGTGAGCCTCCTGCCAAGTGATGTGATCAAGCCCGCGTGTAGCGCAGCATCGTCACACCCGCTCCGGCAAACGCTTCCGGATGGTCACAGAACACCGGTTTGACCCGCATCCCGACGCTGAGTTCGTCCGGCTCGATGTCGACCATCTCGGTGGAGAACCGCGGCCCCTCATCCCATTCCACGATCGCCAGCATTTGCGGAACCGCGTCGGCGAAGTGCGGACCGACCGGGCGTCGGGCCACGGTGAAGGAGTACAGGGTGCCCATCCCGGAGATCTCCCGCCACTCCAGGTCGTCGGCCAAGGTTCGCGGGGCGAGTACCCGCGGATAGAACACGTAGGCCTGCGTCGACGGCGAGTACTGGATCACGATGCGGTGCTCGGCGAGCGCATCCCAGAACGGCGTGCTGGTAGGGGTTTTCACCGGCAGCGGCCGGGTGAATCCGTTCATCGGTATCAATCGCCTTCCAGGATCAGCGTGGTTTGCTCGGACAGGATGCCGCCATTGCCGGAGACGAACGCGCGATCACAGTGGCCTACCTGAGCCGCGCCGGCCCGTCCCATGATCTGACGGGTGGCGTCGCACACGTGGTGCATGCCGCCAGCCAATCCGGCCTGGCCGAAACCGAGTTGGCCGCCTGCGGTGTTGAGCGGGAAGTCCCCCCGGAAGGTCAGGTCGTGATCGGAGACGAACGACATGCCCTTGCCCTTCTCGCAGAACCCGGCGTCCTCCAGGCTGAGCAGGACCGTGATGGTGTAGCAGTCGTAGATCGATACCATGTCCATCTGCGACCTCGTGAGCCCGGACATCCCGAATGCGGTGTCGGCCGCCTTGCGGATCGGGGTGTCCAGGAGGTTCTCGGCGTACGTGGGGGTCTTGAACGGTACATGCTCACCAAAACCCTTGACCCACACCGGCCGGTTCCGTGTCCGGGCGGCAACATCGGCGGCGGCCACCACGACCGCGGCCCCACCGACGCACGGCATCACGATCTCAAGCATGTGCAGCGGATCGGCGATCACCGGACTGGCCAGCACGTCCTCGATGCTCAGCGGGGTGTCTTTCCAGATCGCGCCGTCGGTGTGGTTGGCGTTCACGCGCTGGTCCACCACGATCTTGGCCATCGCCCGCTCGTCATAGCCGTACTCGTAGGCGTAGCGCTGCGCCACCTGACCGTACGGGCCGTTCTGTCCCAGGTTGCCGTAGGGGATCTCGAATTCGGCCTGCGGAGAGCCGAATTGGTTGCTGGACGAGCCGAAGAACACCGCGTCGGTCAACGGCTTCGGTTTCAGCTCGGAAGACGGCGTGATGTAGCGCGCCGGCAGTGCGCACAGCACCACGTCGCACAGGCCGAGTTCGATCGCGGCGGCGGCCCGCCACACCATGCCCGCGGCGCTGGCCCCACCCAGGTCCACCAACTCGGCGAAATTCGCTCGGACACCCAGGTACTCGGCCACGGTGGACGGCACGAAGATCTCGGATTCGCCGAGATGCGAGGTGACGATGCCGTCGACCTGCTCAGCCGACAGACCAGCATCCTCCAGCGCAGCCGCCGCCAGCAATGCCCACTGTTCCAACGTAAACGGGGCCGGGCCGGATGCCGCGGCCTTGTTCAGCTTCTCCGGCGGCAGCTCGACGTAGCCGACGATCGCGGCCTCACCACGCAAACCCATGTGGGTACCTCACTTTCGGGGCAGACCCAGAATCATCTGGGCGATGATGTTGAGTTGGATCTCGGTGGTACCGCCGCCGATCAGCTCGGCCGGAAGGTCCAGGTAGGGCGAAACGACCGCGGGGCTGCTGTCCTGTTCCAGCGCGAGCGGCCCGGTGAGGCCGAGGGTGAGTTCGGCGGCCCGGCGCAGCATCACGTTGGTGGCAACCTTGGCGATGCTCGACGCCGGCCCCGGTGGCTGACCGTCGAGCAGCCGTAGAGTCTCGCGCACACCCAAAGCCTTGAGCGCGTTCGTGTAGGCGTCGATCTCGCCGATGGCGTGCCGGATGGGGTCGGGATCGGGGCTCGTGCCCACTAGCTCGCGCAGCGCGCCCATCCGGTCGATGTTGACGTAACCGCTGATCGCCACCCGCTCGTGCGCCATGGTGCTGATCGCCAACTGCCAGCCCGACCCCGGGTCGCCGAGCAGCATCTCGTCGGGCACGAACACGTCGGTGAGGAACACCTCGTTGAACTCGGCCCGCCCACTGGATTGGGTGATCGGACGGAATTCCACGCCGGGCGAACGCATGTCGAGGATGAAGTAGCCGATGCCTCGGTGCTTGGCGGCATCCGGGTCGGTACGGGCCAGCAGTGCGCCGAAATCGGCCCGATGCGCCAGCGACGTCCAGATCTTGTGTCCGTTGATCCGCCAGCCACCCTCGACCCGCTCGGCCCTGGTGCTCAGCGATGCCAGGTCGGACCCGGCGCCGGGTTCGCTGAACAGTTGGCACCACGCCAGCTCGCCACGCAGCGTGGCAGGCACGAAACGTTGTTGCAGTTCGGCCGATCCGGCGGCAATGACACTCGGCAGGATCCACTCGGCGATGCCCACCGACGGCCGGACCAACTCGGCGCGCCGCGCGAACTCCTCGGCCACGATCAGCTGTTGGCGCACACCGGCGTCAAGACCCCACGGCGCGGGCCAGTGCGGGGCGATCAACCCCGAGTCGGCCAACAGTGTGCGCCGCGGCCCTACAGTGAACTCGGGATAGTCGCCCTGCCGTCCGAAACCGTTGTCGCTCAGTCCACGTGCATGATCCAGGACCTCGGCGACCCGGGCCCGGAAGTCCGCGTCAGAGTCGCCGAGGTTCACGGTCACGTCGCGGCTCGCGGTGCCCGACAGCTCGCCGAGTGCCCGGGTCCACCGTGACAACGGACCGATCGAGGCGGCCAGACTTGTGGCCCGCCGCCAGTACAAGTGCAGATCGTGCTCCCAGGTGAAGCCGATGGCGCCCAGCATGGTGAGCGCCTCGAGAACCAGGCCCGGAACCGGCATCACGGCCATCACCGCGGCCGAGCAGGCAGTGAGCCGGTGCTGGTCAGCGTCGTCAGATCCGCTCAGCGCCCGCACCGCGTCCCAGGCCGCTGCCGTGGCCAGGGCGCTGTTCACCAGCAGCATCGCCGCCTTGTGCTGCAGCGCCTGGAATGTGCCGATCGGTTTGCCGAATTGTTCACGGGTACGCAGGTGTTCGGTCACGGTGTGCACACACCATTGCGTGATGCCCGCGGCCACCGACGCGGTGAGCGCGACGGTCACCGCCGTGACCCGATCGGCGTCCACCCCGGTCAGCACTGCCGCTGAGGCCACCGCATGGGCCTGAAGGTGCAGGATGCCCAGATCCGTCGTCAGGTCCGTTCCGCGACGCGATTCCACCTGGGCGGCGTCCGGTTCCAGCATGGCCCACCGCAGACCGCCCGTGTCATCGGTGAAGGGCACCACCACGCGCTGCGCCGAGCAGATCCCCAAGACCAGACCGGACGACCCGGTGAGCCGCCAGCCTTCTCCGTCAGGCCGGCCCCGGATGTCGGACCACTGGTCGGACACCACAACCGCCGGTGTCCCCGCGGCGATCTCCTTGAGCAACGTCTCGGCCGCGGTACCCTGCCGGGCGTCCAGGACGGCCCCGGCGGTCGCCGTGGTGAGCAGCGGCCCGGGCAATAGGGCCGCACCGGCGGCCTCCAACACGCAGGCCATGTCTTCCAGCCCACCGCCTTGTCCACCGACGGCCTCCGGCACGTGCACGGCATGAAAACCGCTGTCCACCAAGGCACTCCACCACGCCGGCAGGGCGCCTTTCGCCAGGTCGCCGAGTGTGGCCCGGGTGGCATCGATCGGGGCGTGGCGGGCCGCGAACCGTGTGACGGCCTCACCCAGTTGCTGTTGCTCGGGTGTGAGGGCAATTGATACGTGGCTCATGCGCGCCGCCTCGATGCGTACTGGCCGGAGGCGAAGAACCGTGCGCCTTCGGCGATGGATTCCGCCACAGGCCGCGGTTGCCAACCGAGTTCACGTACCGCTTTGCCGTGATCCATCGGCGACATGATGTGCATCAGTCGTACGGTCAACGGGCTGAGCTGATTCTCTTTCTTACTCAGCCGGGCCAACGGGTCGACCACCGCGCCGGCGGCGGCCAGCAGGCGAATCGGCAACCCACGCCGGGGCGGCTCGACACCGACTGCGGCACAGGCAGTTTGATAGATCTCCTGGGCCGTCAGGAAACGCTCGGAGACGATGTAGCGCTCACCGACCCGGCCTTTCTCGCCGGCCAGGATCAGTGCCTCCGCGGCGTCGGCGATACCGACCGTCTCGGCCGCCGCGCCCTTGACATAGAACGGCATCTTTCCGCGTACTGCGGCGGCGACCAGACGACCGTGCGGGGTCGGCAACCAATCACCCGGGCCGTAGGTGTTGGACACGCACATGGCCACCGCGGGCAGGTCGTGTTGGCGGGCGTACCGCAGCACCATCTGTTCGGCCAGCACCCTGGTGTGGACGTAGTCGCCGCCCACGTCGAGCCAGTTGTTCGGTAGTTCTTCGGTGGCACAGCCGGATTCGGCCACCCCGATCGTCGCGATCGAGCTGGTGAAGACGAACTTGCGCAGCCCCGCTTCGACCGCGACGTCGAGAACCTCTTGCAGCCCTTCGACATTGGTGCGCCACAGCGGAGCAGTGTCGGAAAGCCAGGCTCTCGCGTCGACAACGCAGTAGTACACCACGTCGCAGTCGTCCATCGCGGCGCGCACGGACTCGGGGTCGAAGATGTCGCCATACATCCGCTCCACGTCGAGATCGTCGATCCCACGAGTGGAGCTGGTGCTGCGGATGAGCACTCGAACGTCCTCACCGTGTTCGACGAGCCGACGGGCGACATGTGAACCGAGGAACCCGCTGGCCCCGATGACCAGTTTCTTTGTTGCCATGCGCCCTTGCGTTCGTCGTCCATGTCGTTTACGAGACGCTCCGTCTCGTCTTGTGGGAGACTACGGCCGGTAGCTTTCCCTGTAAAGATCCGGACCGACGAGGACATGCCGATGACGCGCTCTGCGAACGAGGTTGCGCCACCACGGCGGCGCAGCGAGAAGTCGCGGGTGGCGATCATCGACGCCACCCGTGCGTTGCTGCTGGAGCGGGGTTTCGACGGGTTGAGCATCGAAGCCGTCGCGGCGCGAGCCGGGGTCGGCAAGCAAACCATCTACCGCTGGTGGCCGAGCCGGCCCGCCCTGGTGGCCGACGTCCTGTTGGAGGACGCCGACAAGATCCTGGCCACCATGCCGCACACCGACGACGTCACCGCCGACCTGGTGTCCTGGGCCGGCACGCTGGCCGCGGCGCTGACCACCAAACGCGGCAACGCCATGCTGCGCATCCTCACCGCGGCATCGTTGGAGCACGAGGACACCGCGGCCCGGCTACGGGCGGGTTTCAGCCGACCACTGCTCGATTCCGTGCGCACCCGACTGCGGGCTGAACACATCGATGCCGATCTCGCGTCGGCAGCGGCCGACGCCCTGCTCGGCGGCGTGGTCTATCCCGTCCTGTCCGAGGGACGCAACTACTCGCGGCAGCGTGCCGAGACCATGGCCCGCGCCATCGTCGTGAGCCTGCAGTCCGGCGACTGAGACGGCTCAGGCCGGCGGCTGGGCCCCCGGTGCCCGCACCACCATCGGCACGGCCGGGAAATACGTCGCCATCTCCGAACGGCACTTACGCAGGGCCGCCGTACCGTACCCGCGCTTGCGGAACTCCGGCCGGATCCAGATCCGGACGTTGACCTCACCGTGAGTCAGCTCGCCGAACACCATGCCGACCTTCTCGTCGCCCTCCAGCGCGACGAACCAGGCGGCTTCCTCGGCGTACACCCGGTCCAGCGCCGCCTTAATCTCGTCGTCCACGTCGGCCGCGGGAGCCCCGCTACCGTCGCCGGACGATTTCACGTCGGCGGTCCTGGCCTCGAAGATGTCGCGGTCGTCGGGGGCGCGGAACGCCCGCAGCTCTAACGACTCGCCCGAGGCGGCCGGCCGCTCGGCGACGGTGAAGCTCAGCTGGCTGTTCAAGTCGTCGAGCTCGGCGGCGATGCCGCGTCGGGAATCCTTGGTGATCTGGGCGAACGACAACCCCACCACGGCCTCGGCCGCCAAATGTGAGGTGCCGAGCAGGTCGGCAACTGCGTTGACGGCGGCCGGGCGATCGTCGGCTTCAACGATCACGTCGAGGACCTCGTGCCGTCGGTTGAGGGCGTTGAGCAGAGCGTCGGCGATTTCGCGCCGGGCCGCGGCTTTATCGTGATCGGTCATACCCGCGAGCGTAGATCAGCAACGGGAGGTGCGTGCGATCCTGGCCACCGCGACGTCCACGACCAGGAAGCCCAGCAAGCTCAGGCCCAACAGCGGCAGGGCCCATCCGACGATGGCCGCGACCACCACGAGGACGACGATTCCCCAGACCGGCAGCCGACGGATCGCCCCACGCAGCGGTGGCCGACCGACCGCCCAGTCCGAACCGCGGGTGGGCCTGCGTTGCCACCACATCCGGTAACCGCGGACGATCACCGTGATCAGACCGATCATGGTCAGCGCCAACACGATTTGGTTGGCCACGCCGAACAGCAGGCCCATGTGGGCCTCGATGGTCCACTCGGTGAGCTTGGCCAACAGTGGCCACTGCGCGAAGTTCACCCGGTCGGTAACCGCACCGGAATGCGGGTCGACGGCGATCTCGTCGTACCGGGTGGGCCAATCCCGTTTGCGTTCGGCGACTTTCCAGCCCTGGCCCGCCTCGGAAGGCGGGTACATCCACATCGGCCCACGCAGGCCGGCCTGCTCGGCGGCCTGTAGGACCGTATCGGCACCGTGCAGATCCGCCGCGCCACCGTGGTGACCGTGATGCGGTGTCGTGCCTGTGGCCAGCCCGGTGTCGACTGCGGGCGCGGTGGTGTTCAACTGCGCCTGAATGGCGTTGACCGTCTCCCCCGCGTGACGGGACCAAGTAATTCCCGAGACCGACAACGCCAGCAGGACCGCCACGATCCACACCCCGACCGCACCGTGCCAGGACAGCGTGCGGCGCCGCCCCGAGGCAGCCCGGTCCGGCACCAGCAGGTTGCGTACCGTGCGGTTGTCGCGGCGCCGCATGACCCACAAGGCCAGCCCGGCCAACGCGATCACCCACATCCAGCTCGCGGCCAGCTCGGAGTAGTTGCGGCCGAACGCACCCAGATGCAGGTTGCGGTGCAACTCGTCGAACCAGGCCCGCACCGGCATCCACTGCCCGTAGGTGGTCAGCGCGCCTTTCACCTCACCCGTATAGGGGTCGACGAACACGGTGCGGGAGTAGTCCGGCGGGACGTCCTTGAGTGCCGGGTCCAGCACGAGCCGGATCTGGGTGGTCTCGTCGGGCTCGGCGGGCGGCCGGATGCTCTCGACCGTGCCTTCGGGGTGAGCGTGCCGGGCCGCGGCGAGCTGGTCGGCCAACGACAGGCGCTGGGTGCCGACATGCTCGACCGTGAGCTCGTGGCGGTGGACGAAGGTGTCGATCTGTGGGATCAGCGCATAGAGCAGCCCGGTGACCGCTGCGATCAGGATGAACGGTCCGACGAACACGCCGGCATAGAAGTGCAACCGCACCAGCAGGGGTCGGAGGGAATGGGTGGTGACGGGCGGAGGTGATTCTTCGCGCAGTTGACCGTCGGGTGTGGTGGTCATGAAAAGCCTTCGAGTGAAAGGAATGTGAGAAGCGCACGCGCGCAAGCGAAACAGCCGTCGGGTCGACGGATCAGATGAAGATGTAAGCCATCAGGCCATGCCGGATGCCGACGGCGGTGCCCGCATTCCCAGACCGGTGCGCAACAGAACTGGTCGCGCCACAACCACTTTCGAGCGCCATCGGGGCTGCCGCGCGGAAGCACGGATTCGGGTGATCACAAAGATGCGCAGCCAGCACAGCACCGATGCGCAGATCACGTAGAGGTACTCGGCCGCACCGATCAGCAGACCGAGGGCCACCGCGGCGCCGACGTGCATACCCACCATCGGCGCGGTGAACAGCGAGCCGCCGTGGTGGTGGCCGCCGGCCATGGCCAGCGCGAGGTGGCCGAGTAACTGGCCGGCGCCGAGCCCGGCGATCAACAGACCGCTGCGGGCGGTGCGGGTTTGCGGGCTCAGCCCGCCGACGGCCGCTCCGAGTGCCGCGCACAGCAGCAACAGCACGATCAGCGGGCTACTTGCCGGCGGCGGGCCTCCGGCGGCGGTGTGGGCGACCGTCGCGGTGAGCGCCGAACACGCACCGACAAGGCCGCCACGCCACCGCGCGGCCTGCTCGACGGGCGTGCTCACCTGCGGGACTTTACCGGCAGGCCAGGGGGCGGCCCGCGGACCGCGGGTTATTCAACCTTGACTTATATAAGTAGCAGCTTTTACTCTAATTCCGTGCACGCCTTCGACATCCTCGGCGATCCGGTGCGCAGGCGAATCCTGGAGCTCATCGAGGCCGGTGAGATGTCATCCGGCGCCATCACCGAGGTCGTCCGCGCCGAATTCGAGATCAGCCAGCCTGCGGTGTCACAACACCTGAAGGTGCTGCGCGACAACGGTTTCGCCAGCGTCCGAGCCGAAGGCACGCGTCGGCTGTACCGCGTCGACACGGCGCCGTTGCGTGAGGTCGACCAGTGGCTGGAGCGGTTCCGCCGCAATTGGACACCGCACCTGGATGCCCTGGCGACCGAGATCGCACGCGGCAAACGAGAACGAAGGAAATCCACGAACCAGGAGGGTTCCTCATGATCGACGTCCAGCACCAACTCAACGCCGTGCGCCGCAGTGTGGGCCGCAAAACGTTCGAGGCCCGCGAAGCCCGCGTCGTGAGCGTCAGCCAGACCTACGACACCGACGCTGCCGACCTGTGGGATGCCTGCACCAGCATCGAACGGATCCCGCGCTGGTTCCTGCCCATCACCGGCGACCTGCAGGTTGACGGGCATTTTCAGCTCGAAGGCAATGCCTCCGGCGAGGTGCTGACCTGTGATCCCCCGCGCTCGTTCACCACGACGTGGGAGGCCATGGGCGCCACCAGCTGGGTCGAGGTCACGATCACAGCCGAATCCGAGGATCGGGCCACCTTCACCCTCGACCACATCATGCACGTGGCCGACGACGACGAGTTCTGGTTGCAGTTCGGGCCGGGAGCGGTCGGAGTCGGTTGGGATTCCGGTCTTCTCGGCCTCGCCGGCTACCTAAGCGGTGGCGACCGCATCACGCCGGAGGAGGGCGCGGCCTGGGCAGCCACCGAGGAGGGCCGCGGCTTCATGACGGCGGCGAGCGAGCTCTGGTACCAGGCCGATCTGGCAGCCGGCGAGGATCCAACGCAGGCCCGCGCTGCGGCAGATCGCACCGCCGCGGCCTACACCGCCACCTGAGCCGGGCCGTACCCTGTCGTTGTGCCTGACCTCCACCCGAACCTGACCGTGCTGGCCCCCTTGCTCGGTACCTGGGCCGGTGCCGGAGCGGGCGAGTATCCGACGATCGAGTCGTTCGAGTACTTCGAGGAGATCACCTTCGGTCACGTCGGCAAACCGTTCCTCACTTACAGCCAGCGCACCAAGGCCCGCGACGACGGTCGTCCACTGCACGCCGAGACCGGATACCTGCGGGCGCCCGAACCGGGTCGCGTCGAATGGGTGCTCGCCCACCCCACCGGCATCACCGAAATCCAGGAAGGCACCGTGCGCGTCGACGACGGACGCATCGACATGGAGCTGGCCGCGACCACCATCGGCCTGACTGCGTCAGCCAAAAACGTTGTGGCGCTGACCCGTTCGGTACACGTCGTCGGCGACCAGCTGACATATGACCTGCAGATGGGCGCGGTCGGCCTGCCGCTACAACACCACCTTTCCGCCACGCTGACCAGGAAAACCACATGAGCCAACCAGCCCCGACCGGCAAGATCGCCCTGCCCTCCGACCTGGACTCCGTCACCGACATCGGCGACGAGGACCATTCGGAGATCGATCCGAAGGCCGTCGAGCGGATCTGGGAGTCGGTTCGGTACTGGTACGGCGCAGGCATGCACCCGGCCATCCAGGTGTGCCTGCGGCGCAATGGAAAAGTGATCCTCAACCGCGCGATCGGCCACGGCTGGGGCAATGGCCCCGACGACGCGCCGGATGCCGAGAAGATCCCCGTCACCACCGAGACCCCGTTCTGCGTGTACTCGGCAGCCAAGGCCATCAGCACCACCGTCGTGCACATGCTCGTCGAGCAGGGGCACTTCTCCCTCGACGACCGGGTCTGCGACTACCTGCCCAGCTACACCAGCCACGGCAAGGACCGCACCACCATCCGGCACGTCATCACCCACAGTGCCGGGGTGCCGATTCACACCGGGCCGCGTCCCGACGTCACCCGCGTCGACGACAGCGAGTACACCCGCGATCAGCTGGCCCTGCTCAAACCCGTGTACCGGCCAGGGCTGGTGCACATCTATCACGGACTCACCTGGGGTCCGCTGGTCCGTGAAATCGTCTCGGCGGCCACCGGCCGCAACATCCGCGACATCCTGGCCACCGAGATCCTCGAGCCGCTGGGATTCCGGTGGACCAATTACGGCGTCAAGCCCGACGAGGTCCCTCTGGTGGCACCCAGCCACGTCACCGGCAAGCCGCTGCCGGCACCGATCGCCGCGGCGTTCCGGGCCGCGGTCGGTGGGACGCTGGACCGCATCATCCCGCTCAGCAACACCCCGCTGTTCCTCACCAGTGTCATCCCGTCGTCGACAACTGTCTCCAACGCCGACGAACTGTCCCGGTTCGCCGAAATCCTGCGCCGGGGCGGGGAACTCGACGGGGTCCGGATCATGAAGCCGGAGACGCTGCGGGCCGCCATCACACCGTGCCGGCGGATGCGCCCGGACGTGGCGACCGGGCTCAAACCGATGCGTTGGGGCACCGGATACATGCTGGGCGGCAAGCGGTTCGGTCCGTTCGGACGCAACACTCCGTCGGCGTTCGGACACACCGGACTCGTCGACATCGCGGTGTGGGCCGACCCGCAGCGCAGCCTCTCGGCAGCCGTCGTCAGCAGCGGCAAGCCCGGCGCGCACCGCGAGGCGAATCGCTATCCCGCAGTGCTGGACCGGATCGCGGCCGAGATCCCGGTCGGCTAGGAGGCCCCGTGCGTGACGATCTCGCCGAACTGCTGCGCCGGCGGGCGCTGACGCAGGACATGGGCCGGCCCGACGCGGTGGCCCGGCGCCACGCCGCCGGCGGCCGCTCCGCGCGGGAGAACATCGCCGACCTGGTCGACGACGGATCGTTCGTCGAGTACGGGCGCTTCGCCATCGCGGCGCAACGGCAGCGTCGCAGCCTCGACGACCTCATCGAACGCACCCCGGCGGACGGCATGATCGCCGGCACCGCCCGGATCGACGGTGTGGCCTGTGCCGTCCTGTCCTACGACTACACCGTGCTGGCCGGCACCCAGGGCGCCTTGGGCCATCGGAAGAAGGACCGGCTGTTCGAGATCATCGAGCGGATGAAGCTTCCGACGGTGTTCTTCGCCGAAGGGGGCGGCGGCCGCCCCGGGGACACCGACTATCCGACGGTGTCCTCCCTGGAGGTCCGGGCCTTCGCGTTGTGGGCGGGTCTGTCCGGCGTCGTGCCGCGGATCGCAGTGGTCAAGGGTCGGTGTTTTGCGGGCAACGCGGTGATCGCCGGGGCGTCGGACCTGATCGTGGCGACCGCGGACACCTCGATCGGGATGGGCGGTCCGGCGATGATCGCTGGCGGCGGACTCGGTGACGTCGCCCCCGATGACGTCGGCCCGATCTCGGTACAGGCGCCCAACGGCGTCGTCGACGTGGTGGTGGCCGACGAGGCCGAGGCGGTCGCGACCACCAAGAAGCTGCTCAGTTACTTCACCGGCCCCGCAGCACCCGGGCCGGCCGTCGACCAAACCGCCCTGCGCACAATGGTTCCCGAACGCGCGCGACGCGCGTATCCGGTTGCCCCGATCATCGAGGCGCTGGCCGATGCGGACTCGGTCACCTTCCTGCGGGAGAAGTTCGCGCCGGAGATGGTGACGGCGCTGGCGCGTATCGACGGCAGGCCGGTCGGCGTTCTGGCCAACAACACGATGGTGATGGCCGGGGCGATCACGGCGGCCGCGTCCGACAAGGCGGCGCGGTTCCTGCAGCTGTGCAACGCGTTCGGGCTGCCGGTGGTGTCGCTGGTGGACTGCCCGGGCTACATGGTCGGCCCGGCGGCCGAGAGCGAGGCCCTGGTGCGACGCGGGTCCCGGTTGTTGGTGGCCGGTGCTGCGCTGACGGTGCCGCTGCTCGCGGTGATCCTGCGGCGTGGCTATGGCCTGGGTGCGCAGGCGATGTGCGGAGGCAGCCTCCACGAACCGTTGCTGACGGTGGCATGGCCGGGTGCTCACCTCGGTCCGATGGGCTTGGAAGGTGCCGTGCGGCTGGGTATGCGCAAGGAATTGGAAGCCATTGCCGATCCCGACGAGCGCGAGCAGGCCGTCCGCGCGGCGACTGCGGCGGCCGAGGAGAATGCGCGGGCGCTCAACTCTGCGTCGATGTTCGAACTCGACGACGTTGTCGATCCCGCGGAAACCCGAGGGCTGATTGCTGCCACGTTGTCCGCGGCCGCTCAGCACGAACGGCCGGCACCCCGTCCGCGGTTCATCGACACCTGGTGACCACGCTTTCGCTGCACCGGCGGGATCAGCATCTGGCGATCAAGCACCGGCGCTTCGAGTTAGCTGGCGGGATACCTGGATAACGATTTGGTTACCACGCCCGTGGCGCAATATCACGATCAATTAAGAATGCGGGTCGGTCTCTGAGACTATTCAAGATCATTGTTTGCAATTTGCCGGAATTGAGGCGCAATTCACCTGCATATGGCGTAACGAAACCACTCCCGTCACATCGGTTTCAATCGGCCGATGTTTTGCTCGTCGGCATTGCGGTTACTTTCGTTTTCGGGCGGGGATCACCGCGATCACCAATCGCGACCCATCACAAATGCCAAAGGAAATGAACATGAAATTCACCGGTATCACTGCGCGTCGTGGCATTGTCGGCACTTGTGCCGCGGGCCTGCTCGGCGGTGTCGCGGCGGCAATGATCGGCGCGCCGACGGCAGCGGCCGCACCTGACTGCAGCGCCAGCGGCGTGGCCGGCACGGTCAGCAGCACCACCGGCGCGGCACGCGCATATCTCGACAGCCACCCGGGCGCCAACCAGGCGGTCACCACCGCGTTCAGCCAGCCGCGTCCGCAGGCCGCGGCGACGCTGCGCGGTTACTTCACCGCCAACCCGCAGGAGTACAACGACCTGCGCGGAATCCTGGCGCCCATCGGGGAAACCCAGCGCGCGTGCAATGTGACCGCGCTGTCGCCGGAACTGTCCTCGGCTTATAACGAGTTCATGGCCGGCTGATCACGTCGTCCCCGGCCCGTCGCTGCGACTGAAGGTCGTGGCGACGGGCCGCTGGCATTCAGCGGACTGATTACCGTGGACCCAGGTCAACACGTCGAGGAGGACGGATGGCGAACCGGTGGCAGATTCGGACAGGCAAGAAGGTGGCCGGACGGGCGGCAACCCGCGTCCGTAAGCGCACTCCGTCGCCGCTGGAACCGGAATGGACGCCGGGACCGGCCCGCTACGGCGTCGGGATCCACCACAATGTCGCAGTCCGCACCTCTGACGGCACCGTGCTCCGCGTCGACATCCACTACCCGACGATCCCGGAGACCGGCGCCCCGGCACCGGGCCCCTTTCCGGTCCTGCTGTCCATCACCCCCTACGGGAAGAAAGCACCACCGCCGGCCGCGCAGATCGGTGGCGGGGCGACGCCCTATCTGATCCGACGCGGCTACATCGAGGTGATGGCCGATGTGCGCGGCACCGGTGCGTCCGGCGGATCGTTCGAGATGCTGGGCGCCGTGCAGGTCCAAGATGGGGTCGACCTGGTGAACTGGGCTGCGCGCCTGCCGAATTCGAATGGGCGCGTCGGGATGTTCGGCATCTCGTACCTGGCGGCCAACCAGTTGCTCACCGCTGCGGCAGTCGGCCCCGATTCGCCGTTGAAGGCGATCTTCCCGGTGATGGCCGCCAATGATTTCTACCGCGACGTGGTCACCATGGGCGGTGTGCCGCACATGCGCACGGTGCGTGCCTATGGTGCGGTCTATTCGTTGCTCAACGTCGTCAACCCGGTCCTGGAGTTCGCCAAGCGCGGCTCTCACGAGCGTCCCCGGGTCGGCGGTCTGGCCGCGGTCCGTCAGCGCGGGCGGGACCAGCGCCAGTATTTCCGCACGATGATCGCCGACGCGGCCGCCGGCGGCGACACCGCTTTCGACGGTCCGTTCTGGGACTCCATGCGGGCCTCGGATGTGCTGCCCGAGATCGCGCGCAACCAGGTCGCCGTCTTCCTGGTCGGAGGCTGGCACGACGCTTTCCAGCGCGGCGCCCCGCTGAACTATGTTGCGCTGCAGAACGCCTACGCGGGGCGACCGTCGCACGTCCCGATGCAGCCGGGCCAGCCGCTGTCGGAGCGGGTGCAGTTGATCATGGGCCCCTGGTATCACGTGTCGGATCTGGACGGCCTGCATCTCCACGCGCTGCAGTTGCGGTGGTTCGACCGATGGCTCAAGGACGACGCCTCCGCCGCGGTGACCGGTCCGCCGATCCGCTTCCAGGCGATCGGCAGCGCGGACTGGTTCCGGGCCCAGGACTATCCGTTTCCCGAAACCACGCCGACGCGGCTCTTTCTGGCCGACGGTGGCCACCTCCGCACCGAGCCGGCGACCGAGCAGACCGAGGCCACCCTGCGTTATACGGTGCGCGGCCCGATCTCCGGTCGCAGCCTGGAACAGTGGAGCCTGGGGATGGGCAGCTTCATGGCCTCCCAGACCGGTCGCCGGATCAGTTACGACCTGGACAACCGGCGGCTGCAGCGAGAAGCACTCACCTACACCACAAGTGAGTTCACCGACGCCAAACTCATCGCCGGCCCGGTCACGTTGACCATTCACGCGACGGCCGACACCACCGAGACGCTGTGGGTGGCCCACCTCGATGACGTCGCACCCGACGGAGCCAGCCGGCCCCTGACGCAGGGGGCGCTGCTGGGTTCCCATCGCGCGTTGGATCCGGAGACGACGTGGTATGTGCCCGACGGTTCCGATGGTTCCGGCGGCCAGGTGCTGCGGCCACATCACATCAGCACTCGCGATGCCGCACAGCCCGTGGTGCCCGGTGAGCTGACCCGCTATGACGTCGAAATCTTTCCTACCGCAGCGCTCATCGCGCCGGGGCATCGGCTGCGGTTGACGCTCACCACCTACGACTTTCCCCATCTGGTGCCCACGCGTCCGGCCCGCGCGGCCCTCGCCGGTGGCACGTACACCCTTCATCAGGGCGGGGTGTCACCATCGAGCCTGCTCATCCCGGTGGCCGACCCGGCGGCGTTCAGCCCGGACGAATCGCGCGGCTTCGGAACCGAATCACCTTGATAACGGAGGGGTTACGCCGGGCGCGGCCCTGATGTCGAGTGTGCGGGCGTTGTTAGCGTGCCGGTGTGAGACTGAGATTGTTCGGTCGGATGGCGCGCCGCGCGGCGGCGGTGGTGACGGCGGGGACGGTGATTGCCGGGCTCGGGATCGTCGGGATCACCGGGTCGACACCGACCGCAGCGGCGTATTCCCGCGATGGCCTGCCCGTGGAACGGCTACAAGTGCCGTCGGCTTCGATGGGCCGTGACATCACGGTGCAGTTCCAGGGCGGCGGACCGCATGCGCTGTACCTGCTCGACGGCTTGCGCGCACAGGATGACGCCAGCGGCTGGGACATCAACACCGCGGCGTTCGAGTGGTTCTACCAGTCCGGTATCTCCGTGGTCATGCCGGTGGGCGGGCAGTCCAGCTTCTACACCGACTGGTACCGGCCCGCAGCCGGCAGTGCCGGCACCACCACGTACAAGTGGGAGACCTTCCTCACCCAGGAGCTGCCGGCCTATCTGGCCACCAAGCGCGACGTGGCACCGACCGGCAACGCCGTGGTCGGATTGTCGATGTCCGGGGGCGCGGCGCTGAACCTGGCGATCTGGCATCCCTCCCAGTTCATCTTCGCCGGGGCGTTGTCCGGCTTCCTGAACCCCTCACAAGGCTTGTGGCCCACGATGATCGGCTTTGCCATGAAGGACGCCGGAGGCTACAACGCCACCGACATGTGGGGCACCTCCAACGATCCCGCCTGGCGACGCAATGACCCGATGGTCAACGTCAACCGCTTGGTGGCCAATAACACCGCGATCTGGGTGTACTGCGGCAACGGCGTGCCCTCCGAACTCGACGGGCCAGGCGGCAACTTCGGCACGTTGTACAGCGCGCAGTTCCTGGAGAACATCACGATCAACACCAACAAGGAGTTCCAGCAGAAGTATGTGGCCGCGGGCGGTCGCAACGCGGTGTTCAATTTCCCCCCGAACGGAACACACAACTGGAACTACTGGGGTTCGCAGCTGCAGCAGATGAAGCCCGATCTCCTGCGGGTGCTCAACCAGAACGCGGCTGCGGCTGCTGCCGCGGCGAATCCCGCGCCGGCCGCGCCTGCGGTACCGGGAGCTGCGGGGGTGCCTGGCGCGCCGATTGTTCCGGGAGCTGCCGGGGTACCGGTTCCGACGGCCGGTTTGCCGGTCGCTCCCCTGCCGGCTGCGCGAGTGCCTGCCGCGACGGTGCCTGCCGCGACGGTGCCTGCCGCACGGGTGCCCGCCGCCACGGTCCCCGCGGCAATCCCGGCGGCGGCGAACGCACCTGCTGCGCTGGCGCCTGGTCTGAGCCTGCCGCCGGTAACCCAGCCTGTCGCGGCACCGCGATAATTCCACGGAGCAGGCAACTTTCGCGCAGGTGCGGTGCCCGCGGCGATATGGCCAAGACCACAATCATCGAGCGGCTTGGCTGAATTGCCTTAGAAGGGTGGGGCGTCGCCGCCTTCGGTGTTGAGTCGGCGTTCGGCGTTGATGCGTTGGATGCGCGTTTGTTCACGAGTACGAGCGCGCGTGGGCATCTTCATATCGCGCTGGGCCGGTGGTGTGGGCCCACGCCCCGTCTGTGGCGGCGGTGGCGGTGGTGGTGGCGGTGGTGTTTGAGTGTTCCACTGCGGGAACAGGATCTGGCTGAACGGAGTGGTGCGGTAAATCTGTCCGGTGGGCCCAGTCCAGGTATGGCTGCCGTCGGGATGTTGCACGTCAGTCCAGCCACCGTCTGCGGCCGGGAAGGTCTTGAGCAGGTGGTGGGTCCGGCATTTCGGTCCGAGATTGCCCGGATGGGTGGGCCCCTGCGGCCAGGCCACACAGTGGTCCAGATCGCAATTCTGCGCGGACACACCGCAGCCGGGAAACATACACCGCATGTCACGCAACCGCACAAACGCCGCCAGCTTCGCCGAAGGCCGGTAATGATCCTCCGCATCCAACACCGCAGCATCGGCCAGCGGTGCGACCTTGGCGCCGGTGGCGATCAACTCCGCCAACAACGGCGCCGGCACAATCCCACCACCGAGGATCACCGCGGGGCTACCGGCAACCGCCGGGGTGTCATCGGCAACGAAGTTCGTCGAGTCGCCATGCAATCGAGCATCCCGCGGCGTCTGCGCCACCACCTTCTCGACCGGCTGGGCAGGCCGGACGGTGTCGTGGACGGGCTCAGCAGGCACGGCGGCCTCGGCATCGACCTCGCCCGGAGTATCGCCGACGTCGCTCGCCTGGCCGTCGCTGTCCTGCGGTGCGGGCACGTGTTGGGGCAGCTGATCGGTGAGCAGGTGGACCACCACACTGCTCGAGCGTGGATCAACCCCGGCGGCCGGGCACTGCGGGCTGCCACACTGGCAGGTCAACCGCTCGGCCCCGACCGCCAACGCCCCCAACGCATCAGCGCGACGCTGCGCCATGGTCCGCGGATCGGCCTCACACACACCCCGGGCCATCTCGGTCAACACCTTCTTCAACAAGGCCGCATCGGTGGCCAACAACCGGCCCCAGATCGACACGGTCCCGTTCGGGTCATCGACATCACCGAAGTTGACATCACGACTACGCGCTCCGGTACGGCCACGACGCACCGCGGCCGGCTCGAACTTTTCCACCCACACAGCGATGGCCTGCTCGGCCTTGTCCACCGACAACGCACCGTAACTGTGGGCAGTACCGGCCAACGCGGCATCGACCAACTCCAACGCCCCGGGATCGATGATGTTCTGGGTGTGCCAGGTGATCGCCGCGATCACCTTCGCCGAAACCTCACCACGGGCGAACTCCGCCGCCACCTTCGGCAACCGCTCCCGCAGCGCCTCGGCGATACGCATCTGCGCCGAGGCCTGACGCCGACCCAGATTGCACGCCGCGCTCACCGCCGCGGCCGCCAGTTCCCACCCGTCAATCGCCGCATGCGCCGACACCTCATCCTCGTCGTCGCAATGACGGGCCACGACCTCCCCGATCAGCGCCAACCGCTCAGCCGCGG
>NZ_LZJD01000143.1:0-36937 GCF_001666875.1 Mycobacterium sp. E802 | reverse complement strand
AACCCGTACCGACACGTGCCGCCAGTTGACCCACCGAAGGCGCCTCGAACACCGCGCGCACGGCGAGATCGGCGTCCAGGCTGCTGTTGATCGCGTTGATCACCCGAGTTGCCGACAGCGAGTCCCCACCGAGATCGAAAAACGAATCGTCGATCCCGACCCGCTCCAACCCGAGAACCTGGGCGTAGATGCCGGCCACAATCTCCTCGACCGCGGTGGTCGGGGCACGGTAGGCCTCGGCATCGGTGTAGTCCGGCGCCGGAAGGGCACGCCTGTCGAGTTTGCCGTTGACCGTCAAGGGGAGCGCCGCCATCACCACCACCGCGGTCGGCACCATGTAGGCCGGCAGCCGCTCCGCCAACGCGGTGCGAACCTTGTCGGGATCGATTGCACCCAAATCACTTTCGGTGACATAGCCCACCAGACGCTTGTCGCCGGGCACATCCTCGCGAACGATCACCGCCGCCTGGTCGACATCGTCGAGGTCAACCAAAGCAGATTGAATCTCCCCCAACTCGATCCGGTACCCACGGATTTTCACCTGGTCATCGGCACGGCCCAGATACTGCAACTGACCGTCGGCGCCCCAGGACGCCGATCTCGCCGTGCGCGCGGTGTTCGAGGCGCCTTCGGTGGGTCAACTGGCGGCACGTGTCGGTACGGGTTCGGGCAGGCGTGAACCGTTGGTCGCGGTCGACCGACCCGCAGTACTGCCGTTGTCGTTTGGTCAACAGCGGCTGTGGTTCCTCGACCAATTGCAAGGCCCTTCACCGGTTTACAACATGGCAGCGGCGTTACGACTGGATGGGGACCTGAATGTCGACGCTCTGGGCCAGGCGCTGGCCGACGTCGTCGGCCGGCAGGAGATCCTGCGTACCCGATTCGACGCGGTCGACGGGATACCACGACAGGTGGTGGTGCCGGCCGAGGATGCCGACTTCGGCTGGCAGGTCATCGATGGTCGCGGCTGGCCGACGGAGCAGCTCGAGGAGGCCATTGGTGTGGCGCAGCTGCACACCTTTGATCTGTCCACCGACATTCCATTCAGGGCCAAGCTCTTTCGGGTTTGTGAGAATGGGCACGTCCTGGTGGTTGTAGTGCACCATATTGCCGCGGACGGCTGGTCGGTAACTCCGCTGACGGCGGATCTGCAGGTTGCCTACGACAGTCGGTGCTCAGGCCGAGCGCCAAGTTGGGCACCGCTACCGGTTCAGTACGTCGATTACGCAGTGTGGCAGCGTGCGTATCTCGGTGATCTCGACGACAGCGACAGCCGCATCGCCGCCCAGGCGGGCTACTGGCAGGACGCGCTCGCCGGGCTGCCCGAGCGCTTGGAATTGCCCACCGATCGGCCGTACCCGCTGGTCGCCGATTTCCGCGGGTCGAGTGTGGCGGTAGATTGGCCGGCCTCATTGCAGAAGAGCATTGCGCGGCTGGCCCGCGAACACGACGCGACCAGCTTCATGGTGGTGCAGGCTGCGCTCGCGGCGCTGCTTGCTCAGTTGAGCGCCAGTGACGATGTAGCAGTGGGGTTCCCGATCGCGGGCCGTGGCGATCCAGCGCTCGATGACCTCGTCGGGTTCTTCGTCAACACCTTGGTGTTACGGGTCGATGCCGGTGGCGATCCCACCGTCGCCGAGCTGGTGGCCCAGGTGCGCCAGCGCGCCCTGGCCGCCTATGAACATCAGGATGTTCCGTTCGAAGTGGTGGTGGATCGACTCAACCCGACGCGCAGCCTGACCCACCACCCATTGGTTCAGGTGACGTTGGCCTGGCAGAACTTCGCCGGCGATGCCGGCGCCGAGGCCGTGCTGGGCGACGCGACGGTCACCGTGCTGCCGGCAGATACCCGCACAGCTCGGATGGACATGGTCTTCTCTCTCGGTGAGCGTTTCAACGCTGCCGGCGCCCCCACCGGGATCGGCGGAAATGTGGAGTTCCGGACGGATGTGTACGACGGGGCCGGCATCGAATCCCTGATCGACCGACTGCAACGGGTGCTGGTGGCCATGACCGAGGCCCCGGAGCGGAAATTGTCGTCGGTCGACGTGCTCGATCCTTCCGAATATGCCCGGCTGGACCGGATTGGGAATCTGGCGGCGCTCAGCCGGCCCGTGCACGCGACATCGATTCCGGAGGCGTTCGCCGTCCAGGTTGCCCGTGCTCCGCACGCGGTGGCCGTGACTTTCGCCGGTCGCTCGATGACCTACCGGGAACTCGATGCGGAGTCGAATCGGTTGGCGCACCATCTGATCGGGTTGGGGGCGGGCCCGGGGCAGTGCGTGGCGGTGTTGTTCGAGCGTTCGGCTGATGCGGTCGTATCGATTCTGGCAACGCTCAAGACCGGAGCGGCTTATCTGCCTATCGATCCCATGCATCCCGATGCCCGCATCCACTTCGTGGTCGCAGATGCCAAGCCGGTCGCGGTGATCGCAGGCAGCGGGTTGGCCGGTCGGTTGAACGGATCTGATGCGGTGGTCGTCGATGTCGACGTCCCCTGGACCGGCGCCTCGCAGCTGTCGTTGCCGGTCGTGGCTCCCGACGACATCGCGTACGTCATCTACACCTCGGGCACGACTGGTGCTCCGAAAGGTGTTGCCATCACTCACAACAATGTGACTCAGCTGTTGTTGTCGGACATCGGGTTGCCGCTCGGCGGCGCCTGGCCGCTGTGTCATTCCTTGGCATTCGATGTTTCAGCATGGGAGATGTGGGGCGCACTGCTCAATGGTGGCCGGTTGGTCGTCGTGCCCGAATCAGTGGTGGCCTCGGCGCAGGATTTCCACGCCCTGCTGGTTGCCGAACAGATCAGCGTGTTGACACACACACCCTCGGCTGTGGGGATGCTCTCGCCGGAGGGCTTGGAATCAGCGGCGCTGATGGTGGCCGGTGAGGCATGTCCTCCGGAGGTGGTGGATCGGTGGGCGCCGGGTCGGATGATGATCAACGCTTATGGCCCGACCGAGACCACCATGGGCGTGACGATGAGTGCCCCGCTGAAACCGGCGGCGGGTGCGGTGCCGATCGGGTCACCCGTGACGGGTGCGGCGTTGTTCGTGCTCGATCGATGGCTGCGTGAGGTCCCGCCCGGCGTGGTGGGTGAGCTGTATGTGGCCGGTCGCGGTGTCGGGGTGGGTTATGTGCGGCGGTCCGGACTGACAGCGTCGCGGTTCGTCGCTTGCCCGTTCGGGGATGCGCGGGCGCCCGGACAACGGATGTATCGCACCGGGGACCTGGTGTCGTGGGGCGCCGATGGGCAGTTGCGGTATGCCGGGCGCGCCGATGAGCAGGTCAAGATTCGCGGCTACCGTATCGAATTGGGCGAAATCCAGGCCGTATTGGGCGGTTTGGACGGAGTTGACCAGGCGACGGTGATCGCGCGTGAGGACCGTCCAGGGGACAAGCGGTTGGTCGGCTATATCACCGAAACGATGACCGGCGCAGCGGACCCGGTTCGCGTGCGCGCACAGCTTTGTGACCGGCTGCCGGCGTACATGGTGCCGGCTGCGGTGATGGTTGTTGATGCGTTGCCGCTGACAGTCAACGGAAAACTCGACAAGCGGGCGCTGCCCGCGCCCGAATACGCCGGCGAGGGGTACCGCGCCCCGACTACTCCCGTCGAAGAAGTCCTGGCCGGGATCTACGCCCAGGTGCTGGGGGTTGATCGGATCGGAATCGACGATTCCTTCTTCGACCGGGGAGGGGATTCCCTGACCGCCATGCGATTGATCGCCTCGGTCAACGCGGCCCTGGACACCGACGTCGCGGTGCGCACGCTGTTCGACGCACCCACGGTGGCCCAGTTGGCGCCGCGGATCGGCGCGGGCTCCGGTGGGCTGCCGGCGTTGACGGCCCAGCAGCGGCCGGCGGTGGTGCCGTTGTCCTACGCGCAGAACCGAATGTGGTTCGTGAACCGGATCGAAGGCGAGGTAGCCACCTACAACATGCCGACCGCGTACCGGATCAGCGGGAAGTTGGATGTCGAGGCACTACAGGCGGCGCTGGCCGACGTAGTCGGACGCCACGAGAGTCTTCGCACGCTGTTCCCGGCGGTCGGAGGGGTTCCCCGGCAGGTGGTGGTGCCCGCCGCGGAGGCTGATTTCGGCTGGCAGATCATCGATGCCGGCCCCTGGTCGGTAGCGCAAGTAGCCGATGCCGTCGGGGCCGAGGTGGGCCACAATTTCGACCTGGCCTCCGAGATACCTTTGCGGGCAAAGTTGTTCCGGGTGGCCGAGGGCGAACACGTGCTGGTTGCGGTGGTGCACCATATCGCCGCCGACGGCTGGTCGATCGGCCCACTCGTGCGGGACCTTGGTATGGCCTATACCGCCCGGTGTGCCGGGCAAGCCCCCGACTGGGCGCCGTTGCCGGTGCAGTATGTGGACTACACCCTGTGGCAACGTGAGCACCTGGGCGACCTGGCCGATACCGAGAGTCCAATCGCTGCCCAAGTGGCGTACTGGGAACAGGAATTGGCCGGTCTGCCTGAACGGTTGGAGTTGCCGACGGATCGGCCGTATCCGCCGGTGGCCGATTACCGCGGGGCGAGCGTGGCGGTGGATTGGCCGGCTGAGTTGCAGCAGCAGGTGGCGCGCGTGGCCCGTGAGCACAACGCGACCAGTTTCATGGTGGTGCAGGCGGCCCTGACAGCGCTGCTGTCTACGTTGACCGCTAGTTCCGATGTGGCGGTTGGCTTCCCAATCGCCGGTCGCCGAGATCCTGCGCTCGATGAGTTGGTGGGTTTCTTCGTCAACACATTGGTGCTACGGGTCGATACGGCCGGAAATCCCAGTGTCGCCGAGTTGTTGGAGCAGGTGCGATCACGCAGCCTGGCGGCTTACGAGAACCAGGACGTACCGTTCGAGGTGTTGGTAGAGCGAATCAACCCAACCCGGAGCCTGACGCATCACCCCCTCATCCAAGCGATATTCGGCTGGCAGAACTTCCCCGGGTTGGACAACGATCCCGCGACCCAGCTCAGTCTGGGTGATGTTCAGGCTGCGCCGTTGGCGGCAGACACCTATTCCGCCAGAATGGATCTGGTGTTCTTCCTTCGGGAACACTGGAGCGAGGACGGTGCGCCTGCCGGAATCTGGGGGACGGTCGAGTTCCGTACCGATGTGTTCGACACGGCCAGTATCGAGATCCTGGTTGATCGGTTGCGGCGGGTCTTGGTGGCGATGACGGCCGATCCGTCACGGCTGTTGTCGTCGATCGACGTGTTGGACGCCTCCGAGTATGCGCGGTTGGACGAGGTCGGTCATCTGGCGGTATTGACGCAGCCGGTGACCGAGGTGTCGATCCCGGAGTCGTTCGCCGCGCAGGTGGAGCGGACCCCGGACGCAGTGGCGGTCAGATTCGAGGGCCACTCGATGTCGTATCGGGAGTTGGATGAGGCGTCGAATCGGCTGGCGCACTTGCTGGTTGCCCAAGGTGCGGCGCCGGGTCAGTGCGTGGCGTTGTTGATGGAGCGGTCCGCACGGGCGATTGTTGCGATTGTGGGGGTGTTGAAGTCGGGTGCGGCGTATCTGCCGATGGATCCGGCGCATCCGGACGCCCGAATCGAGTTCATGCTTGCCGATGCCACACCCGTTGCGGTTCTCACGACGGCTGATCTGGCCGAGCGATTTGACAACTGCGGTGTACCGGTGGTGGATGTCGATGATCCGCGGATCGATAGCCAGCCGGCGACCGCGCTACCGATGCCGTTGGCTGATGACCTTGCGCACATCATTTTCACCTCGGGGACGACGGGTGTTCCCAAGGGGGTGGTGGTCACTCATCAAAATGTCACGCGGCTGTTCGACGGCTTTGATGTGGGTACGGCGTTGGGGCCGGGGCAGGTCTGGCCGGTGTGTTTCTCCTTGGCCTTCGACTTTTCGGTGTGGGAGATCTGGGGGGCGTTGCTGCATGGCGGCCGACTGGTCGTGGTTCCGGAGCAGATGACGCGTAATCCCCGCGAGTTGCAGGCGCTTCTGGCTGACGAGCGGGTGACGGTGTTGAGCCAGACTCCGTCGGCGGTGGGAATGCTCTCGCCGGTGGGGTTGGAGTCGGTGGCGACGTTGCTGGTGGGTGCCGAGGCAGTCCCGACCGATGTGGTGGACCGGTGGGCGCCGGGTCGGGTGATGTTCAATGTCTACGGTCCCACAGAGACAACGATGTTTGCGACGCTCAGTGCGCCCTTGCAAAAGATCGGCGCGGCGGGTTCGACCGTTGTTCCGATCGGTATGCCGGTGCCGGGCACCGTGTTGTTTGTGTTGGATCGGTGGCTGCGGGAAGTTCCGACGGGTGTGGTGGGCGAACTGTACGTGGCCGGCCGTGGTGTGGGGGTTGGCTACATGCGCCGGTCTGGGTTGACGGCGACCCGGTTCGTGGCGTGCCCGTTCGGTGGGTCGGGAATGCGTATGTATCGCACCGGGGATCTGGTCTCCTGGGGGCCAGATGGACAGTTGCGGTATGCCGGGCGCGCCGATGAGCAGGTCAAGATTCGCGGGTACCGCATCGAGCTCGGCGAGATCAACGCCGCATTGGCGTCCCACCCGCGGGTGGCACAGGCGGTGACGGTCGCGCGAACTCCTACCGCCGTATCGGGTTCCGGCGAACCTGTCGGCGAAAAGCAGGTAGTCAGCTATGTCGTGCTGGACCGGGAGATGATGCTGGCCCGTGAGTCCGAACGGGAAGCGCATTTGGTCGACCAATGGCAGGGGCTGTACGGAGGTCTGTACTCGGGAGAGTCGTTCGCCTCTGGTACGCCAACCGAATTGGGTGAAGATTTCGTAGGCTGGTACAGCAGCTACACCGGCGAGCCGATTCCGTTGCCGGAAATGCGGGAGTGGCGTTCGGACACGGTCAACCGGATCCTCGCGCTGCGGCCGCAGCGGGTACTCGAGATCGGCGTCGGTTCCGGACTGTTGCTGGCACACGTGGCTCCGGAGTGCGTCGAGTACTGGGGGACGGACTTCTCGGCGCCGACCATCCACACGCTGCAGGCGGGTGTGGCTGGACAGCCGTGGGGCGATCGGGTCCGACTGCGGGTGCAACCGGCCGATGCTGCTGATGGTTTGCCGGTGGGGCACTTCGATGTGGTGGTGATCAATTCGGTCATCCAGTACTTCCCGAGCGCGGGCTACCTGCTCGACGTTCTGGCAGTTGCGATGCGTTGTCTGGCGCCGGGTGGTGCGTTGTTCATCGGCGACGTGCGCAACCTCTCGCTGTTGCGGGCGTTCACCACCGGTGTGGTGTGCGCAGACACGAGCCCGGATGACGGCGCAGCAGCGGTGGCGGAGCGGATTCGTCGGGAGATGTTGGCAGAGCAGGAATTGCTGTTGGCGCCCGATTTCTTCGCGGCGTTGCCGCAGCACCTGCCCGACATCGCCGCGGTGGACATCCAGCTCAAGCAGATGCAGGCGGTGAATGAACTCAGCCGCTACCGATATGAGGTAGTGGTGCGCAAGGCGCCGGCGCCGGTTCGTTCGGTTGCACAGCTGCGCTCAATTCCCTGGCAGCGATTCGGAAATCTGGCCGCTCTCCGTGACTATCTGCAGTCGGAGCAGCTCCCGGAGGTGCGCATCACGGGGGCGCCGCATGCCGGGATATGGCCGGATGCGGCTATGGCGGATGCGTTGGCCCAGGCTCTGGAGAACGGCGGAGCGCGGACCACCTTCAGTGAATTGCGCTCTCGCACAGACACATTTGTCGCCTCGGTGCTGCCGCACCAGTGTCACCTGCTTGGGCAGGAACTGGGATACGTCACAGCGGTGACATGGTCAGCCACCACGGGTCTGGTGGACATCATCTACACCGACGGCACCGAGCCGTCGGCGGTCTCTTCGGCAATGTCAGATCTCTACCCGCCACCCGTAGCGATCGGTTCGCTTGCCCCTTATGTCAACGACCCCTCGGCGATCGAACGCGTGGCCGAGTTGCGTAGCTTTGCCGGTGACAGATTGCCGGAATACATGGTGCCGGCGACGATCATGGTGCTCGAGTCGTTGCCCCTCACGGTCAACGGGAAACTCGACAAGAAGGCATTGCCGGCCCCTGAGTTCAGCAGCGGGGTGGCATATCGGGCGCCGCGTGACCAACGGGAACGGGTGTTGGCCGAGCTGTTCGGTGAGGTTCTGGGAATCCCCCGGGTAGGCGTCGATGACGGGTTTTTCGATCTGGGTGGGCATTCGCTGTCTGCCACCCGACTCATCGCTCGGGCGAGGGTTGAACTGGGCGTAGATGTCCCGATCCGGGCCTTGTTCGATGCGCCTAGCGTGGCAGCGTTGGCTGAATGGATCAGCATCCATGCCGCCGAACACGCGGGACCGGCCTTGATCGCCTACGAGCGTCCGGCGGTGTTGCCGTTGTCCTACGCTCAGCAGCGGCTGTGGTTCCTGGACCAGCTACAAGGACCGTCCCCGGTGTACAACATGCCGGCTGCGTTCCGGGTCAGTGGGACGCTGGACACCGACGCGCTGGGCGCCGCACTCAGTGATGTGGTGAGTCGCCATGAGAGTCTGCGTACGGTGTTCTCCGCGCCGGAAGGTGTTCCGCGGCAGATCGTGGTGCCTGCCGAACAGGCGGATTTCGGCTGGCAGGTCATCGACGCACAGGGATGGCCGGCCGAGCGCCTGGCTGCGGCCGTCGGTGCAGAGGTGGGGCACAGTTTCGATCTCGCAGTCGAGACGCCCCTCCGAGCAACGCTTTTGCGCACGAGCCACGATGAGTACGTGCTGGTGGTCGTGGTGCACCATATCGCCGCCGACGGTGCGTCGATCAGGCCGTTCCTGCGCGACGTAGGGCTGGCCTATGGAAGCCGCCAGGCGGGGCGCGCACCCGAATGGATGCCGCTGCCGGTGCAGTACGCGGACTACACGCTTTGGCAGCGCGATCATCTCGGCGATCTCGCTGATCCCGACAGCGTGATCGCACAACAGGTGGGTTATTGGGAGCAGGAATTGGCCGGTCTGCCTGAGCGGTTGGAATTGCCGACAGATCGGCCTTATCCGCCGGTGGCCGACCACCGCGGGGCAAGTGTGATGGTGGATTGGCCGGTCGAGGTGCAGGAGCGAGTTGCTCGGGTGGCCCGCCAGCACGATGCAACCAGTTTCATGGTGATGCAGGCGGCGCTGGCGATCCTGTTGTCGAAACTGACCTCCAGTAGCGATGTGGCGGTGGGCTTCCCGATTGCCGGTCGACGTGATCCGGCATTGGACGACCTGGTGGGCTTCTTCGTCAACACCTTGGTGTTGCGGGTCGACGTAGCAGGTGATCTGACAGTGGCGGAGTTGGTAGCACAGGTCCGTCAGCGCAGCCTGGCGGCCTACGAGCACCAGGATGTGCCGTTCGAGGTCCTGGTGGATCGGCTCAACCCGGCGCGCAGCCTCACCTATCACCCGCTGATCCAGGTGATTTTCGGCTGGCAGAACTTCGCGGTGAAAGGCAGCGGTGAACCTGCGGCGGGGTCGCTGCTAGGTGATGTCGAGCTCAGCCCGTTGTCCTCCGACACCCATTCAGCCCGAATGGATTTGGCGTTCTCGCTTGAGGAACGCTTCACCCCGGCAGGTGATCCCGCCGGGATCGGCGGAATGGTGGAGTTCCGCACCGATGTATTCGACGCCGACAGCATTCAGATGCTGATCGCCCGGCTGCAGCGAGTGGTGGATGCAGTTACCGCCGATCCGAACCGCAAGGTGTCGTCGGTGGATGTGGTCGACACCGGCGAGCGAGTGGTGCTGGACGAGATCGGCAACCAGGTGGTGTTGACCGAATCGGTGCCGCCGGTCTCGATTCCGATGTTGTTCGCGCAGCAGGTGTCCCGTGCTCCGCACGCGGCGGCAGTGAGCTTCGAAGGCCGCTCGATGTCCTACCGAGAGTTGGACGAGGCGTCGAATCGCCTGGCGCACTTCCTGGCCGGCCAGGATGTGGGTCCCGGACGGTGTGTCGCGCTGCTGTTCAACAGGTGCACCGAGGCGATCGTGGCGATGCTTGCGGTTCTCAAAACCGGGGCGGCATATCTGGCTATCGATCCCGTCGTACCGGATGCGCGGGTCGATTTCATGCTGCGGGATGCTGCGCCGGCGGTAGCTGTCACCAGCGCTGAACTGGCCGATCGGCTGGACCGGTTTGAGCTGCCGGTTGTCGATATCGATGACCCTCGTATCGACAGCTACCCGGACAGGGACTTGACAGGCCCGGTAGATACCGACATCGCGTATGTGATCTACACATCGGGCACCACCGGTACCCCGAAGGGCGTGGCCGTCACTCACCACAATCTGACGCATCTGGCGGCGTCCATGCCTACCGGCTTGCCGGCAAACCAGGTGTGGACCCAATGCCATTCATATGCCTTCGATTTCTCGGTGTGGGAGATCTGGGCCGCACTGACGAGCGGAGGGCGGCTGGTGGTGGTGCCCGAAGACGTCGTCTCCTCGCCGGAGGACTTCCACGAGCTGCTCGTTGCCGAAAAGGTCAATGTGCTGACGCAGACCCCGTCGGCCGTGGCGACTCTCTCGCCGGAGGGTTTGGGATCGGCAGCGCTGCTGCTCGGCGGTGAGGCCTGCTCGCCTGACGTAGTCCAGCGGTGGGCTCAGGGACGGGTGGTGATCAATGCCTATGGGCCGACCGAGGCGACGGTGTATGCGTCGATGACGGCACCGCTGACACCCACGTCTGCCACGGTGCCGATCGGTGCGCCGGTATCGACCGCGGCACTGTTCGTGTTGGATCAATGGTTGCGTCCGGTACCCGTCGGGGTGGTTGGCGAACTGTATGTGGCAGGCCGTGGCGTGGCGTGTGGCTACCTGGGCCGGTCCGGGTTGACCGGATCACGGTTTGTGGCATGTCCGTTCGCCGGGGATGGTGCAGCCGGAGCGCGGATGTATCGAACCGGGGACCTGGTCCGGTGGGGCCCTGACGGGCAGCTGCAGTACCTGGGGCGTGCCGACGAACAGGTCAAGATCCGCGGATACCGCATCGAGTTGGGTGAGATCCATACGGTGCTGGCTGGTTTGGCCGGGGTGGAGCAGGCCGCGGTGATCGCGCGTGAGGACCGGCCGGGTGACAAGCGCCTGGTCGGCTATATCACCGAAGCCGTTTCTGGGACAGTCGATCCGATCCAGGTGCGGATGGCACTGGCCGAGCGCCTGCCGGCCTATATGGTGCCGTCTGCGGTCATGGTGATGGACTCGCTGCCACTGACGGTCAACGGCAAACTCGATACTCGCGTGCTGCCGGCACCCGACTACATCGCAAGCGCATATCGAGCGCCGACAACTCCTACGGAGGAGACCGTGGCCGGCATCTTTGCCGAAGTACTGGGAGTCGAGCGTGTCGGGATCGATGACTCCTTCTTCGACCTGGGTGGGGATTCACTGTCGGCGATGCGTGTGATAGCCGCGGTCAACAAATCTTTGGACACTCAGCTGGCAGTGCGCGTCATATTCGACTCACCGTCGGTCAGTGGTCTGGCCCGCCGGGTGGGAAGTGCCGACAGCGCGCAGGAAGTCGTGCCTGTCGACATCCTCAAAGAGGGTACGGGTATTCCGCTCTGCTGTATTCACGACGGTTTCGGACTGAGTTGGTCGTATCGGGCCCTGGGCGCGTATGTTGACGGCCCGATCACCGGCCTCAACCAGACTCCGCAACCCGATGAAGCATCGCCGGTATCGATACGGAGTATGGCTGAAAGCTACGCCGACCAGCTCCAAACCCTCTACCCGGCCGGGCCCTACAGGCTGCTCGGGTGGTCTTTTGGCGGGGTCGTGGCTCACGAGGTAGCCATCGAGCTTCAGCGGCGCGGGTGCGAGGTTGAACGACTGATATTGATGGATGCCGCATTGAATCTGAACAGGGCCAGCGGGTTCGCGGCACGGCTCTACCGGACGGTCGCAGGTAACCATGCCCTGGCCGAAGGGCTGGTCCTGGATTACATCCTGGGAGCCAACCACGTTGACTTCCCGGTGCAGCGGCGACCACTCACCTATCGGCGGGCGGAGAAGATCATCCGCCGGGCAGACTCGGCCGGGTTTACTCCTCCACCCAAAGAGCTGGTGGACTTCATGGTCAAGAGTCTCAATGCGAACCAGTTACTTCTGCTGGAACACGAACCCGATGTGTTCAACGGCGACATCGTCATCTTTTCTGCCGCGCGACATAGAAATACCAACGGCAGACGCGCGGCGATCAGGTCACGGTGGCGTGAGATCCGAAACCGGATGGCTATGCGGTCCCATCTACAAAGCTGGCGGCCCTACGTCACCGGTGACATCACGGCGCATTCGGTGGACTGCACGCACTATGAGATGTTCACCAGCGAGTCACTGTCCGAATACGGTGAGCAACTCAAGCTTTCACTGGAAGGCTGACCAGCTCATCGCTATCGGACCCATGTGCGCGGGTGCCGCCGGGCTCTAAACTGTGCGGGCCAGCCGATCCGCGAGCAGGGTGGCGAACTTGGCTGGATCTTCGAGCTCGCCACCTTCGGAGAGAAGCGCTGTCCCATAGAGCAATTCGGCAGTATCAGCGAGCTCGCCGGCAGGGGATGGGCCATCGCCGCGGTTCTTGTGTGCCCGTTGTAATGCGGTGATGAGCGGGTGGTTCGGATTGATTTCCAGAATGCGCTTACCGACCGGAATCTCCTGCCCGGAAGCCCGGTACATGCGTGCCAGCGCCGGCGTGATGCCGAAGGCGGGCGTGATCAGGCAAGCCGGCGAATCGATCAGCCGCGTGGACAACCGCACCTGTGAGACATGACCGCCAAGCGTCTCCTTCAACCATGAAAGGAGGTCGGCGAATTCGCGCTCCTGCTCGTGGCGCTCGGCCTCGTTCGTCGCCTTCTCGTCTGCAGAGTCGAGGTCCACCTCGCCCTTGGCCACCGATTGCATCGGCTTACCGTCGAACTCGCGCACCGAGTCCACCCAGATTTCGTCGACGGGATCGGTGAGCAACAGCACCTCATAGCCCTTGGCCTTGAATGCCTCAAGATGCGGGGACTTCAGCAGCTGATCACGTGCCGGTCCGGTTGCGTAGAAGATCTGCTCCTGGCCGTCTTTCATCCGCTCGACGTACCCGGTCAGGGTGGTGAGTTCGTCGTCGCTGTGGGTGGAGGCGAAGGAGGAGAGGCGCAGCAACGCGTCCTGATTGTCGGGATCCTGCATCAGGCCCTCTTTGAGGACGGCGCCGAACTGGGTCCAGAACACTCCGTAATCCTCGGGCCGTTCGGTCCGCAACTCGTTGACCGCCGAGAGTACCTTCTTGGTCAGCCGGCGGCGGATCGCCGTGATGTGTCGATCCTGCTGCAGAATCTCCCGGGAGACATTGAGGGACATGTCTTCTGCGTCGACAACGCCCTTGACGAAGCGTAGGTATCTCGGGACGAGCTCGTCACAGTCGCCCATGATGAAGACGCGTTTGACATACAACTGCACCCCGACCTTGGCGTCCCGGGTGAACAAGTCGAACGGGGCGTGCGAGGGGATGAACAACAACGCCCGATACTCCACGGTGCCTTCACCCTGCATCGTGATGATCTCGAGTGGCTCGTCCCACGCATGGGCGATGTGCTTGTAGAACTCGTGATACTCCTCCTCGGAGACCTCGTCCTTCGACTTGGCCCACAGGGCTTTACCCGAGTTGAGGGTCACGGTCTCCAGGGTGACGGTTTCTTCACCACCCTCCTCTGCAGCGGGAGTGCGTCGCTCGACCTCCATCCGGATGGGCCAGGCGATGAAGTCGGAGTACTTCTTGACCAGCTCGCGCAGCTTCCACTCGGCGGTGTAATCGTGCAGCTGATCCTCCACGTCCTCAGGTTTGAGGTGCAGCGTGACCGAGGTGCCCTGCGGGGCATCATCAACCGATTCGATGGTGTAGGTGCCGTCGCCACTTGATATCCATCGGGTGGCGCCGCTTTCACCCGCTTTGCGGGTGAGTAGTTCGACCTCATCGGCCACCATGAACGTCGAATAGAACCCGACACCGAACTGGCCGATCAACTCGTCGGACACCGACGCCTTCTTGGCTTCACGCAACTGCTGGCGAAGCTCGGCGGTACCTGATTTGGCCAGGGTCCCGATCAGGTCCACGACCTCGTCATGTGTCATGCCGATGCCGTTGTCTCGAATGGTCAGGGTGCGTGGTTCGTGTCCGACCTCGATGTCGATGTGCAGATCGGACGCGTCGACGTCGAGATCCTTGTTGCGCAACGTTTCCAGGCGCAGTTTGTCCAGTGCATCGGAGGCGTTCGAGATCAATTCCCGAAGGAAGGAATCCTTGTTCGAGTAGACCGAGTGCACCAGCAGTTCCAGCAGTTGGCGAGCCTCTGCCTGAAATTCCAACCGTTCGACGCGTGTAGACATCTCATCCCGTTCGACAGAACAAACCTGCGTTACCGATTTCGTCGAAGATGATACCGACCGTGTCGGCCGGCGGGCGCGGTATCAGCGCGGGCCGCAGGGGTTTACAGGCCGCCCATGCCGCGAGCGATGAGTGAGAGTCCGACCACCGCCAGGATCGCCGCGATGAACTTCCGGCGGTGCGCGTGCGCCCAGTCGTGAACTCGATGCAGGGCTGCTTGAGTTCGTTCCGGAGCAAACACGTTGCTGACCAGAATGGTCTCCTCGACGGTGAGCACACCGATGACGAACGCGATGAGTGCGACGAACTGAATGCCGGTGGAAGCCCCCGAGGCGATGACGATGCCCAGGGCGAGGAAGACTCCGTCCAGTGGCGGAAGAAACCAGACGCCGATGCCGAAGGAGATCCAGGGGGACCCGCTACGCCACGCGTCACGAGCCCGGCTGAGCAGGCGGCGAATTGGTGAACGACTGCCGTCCTCGTCATCTGGTTCGGGGTGCAGCAGCCGTCTGAGTACCGGCGGGACCGATGGATCCAGCAATAGCGTCGACGTCTTCGTGGTGCCGTCGCGATCGGGCGCCGCGGCGTTGACCGCGGCGGCACGGGGCGTGCGCACCAACGAAAGCGCCACCAGGACCGCGGCGAACAACAGTAGCGCCGCGCCCACGCCGATCGCGCTGCGCTGCGCGGCAGGGTTCGCCGTCGGGTTCGCGAAGTCCTTGACGAAAGCGGCCGACGCCGGCGTCGCGTGCAGGAGGACCAGCGGAACCAGCAGGGTGAGCAACCCCACCAGCAATGCGCCCGTCCAGTAGGCGAGCAGATTCTGGATGGGCCGTGGCCGGGAGAGCACCAGCAGGATCAGACCCAGGCGCACGGGGTTGATCGTCGTCAGGAGTGCCAGCACGATCAATGAGCCCCACATAGGTGGAATGCTACCCGGTTCACTATTTGCTGGTGCGAGTTCTCAAGAGATTCCCAAGGCAACCCCAGGTTCGGATTCGGTGGAGATCTCCACGGGCGCGGCGGGTGTTGAGCGCGCTCCGTGATCGCCCGGTGGTCCGTGCGGATGTGTTCTGCCGGTGTGGGGAGCCGCTGTGCGCGGGCTCGGTCAAAAACGTTGGTAGTCAAATACTTTGCCGCTGCGTTGCACCGTGATCGATGATCCTTCGAGCGGGCGGTGCACAACGAGAGGCTCGCCGGAGACCTGTCGTCACAGGTCTGCGGGCGAGCAATCGATACATCGTCGGATGCTGGTGCCGGCTCAGTCGTCCTTCGCGTGGTGCTGGTTGGGTGAACTTTGCTCACGAGTTGCCACGAGCACCGTCGGGCCCAGCCGGCGGTTGTGGAACTCGAGGGTGATGGCCGGGTCGGCATGATGGGCAAGGGTCTGCAGCGCCGAGGGGCTGTACGCGCGCAGGCCGCTGATGACCGCATCGTGGATCACCGGGATCCGGATGAATGGCAGCACCGCCGCCAGCATCGCCAGGTGTACGGGTGGTGCCGGCCGGTGGACGTCGATGATCAACAACTTCTTTGCCGCCCGGGTGCCCTCGGCAAAGACTTGGGCGGCCAGTTCGGGCCGCAGATGATGTAGTGACAGGGCGAACAGTGCGAGGTCGAAGTGCCGGTCGGGAGCGTCGATCGCGGTGGCGTCCATGATCCGGACGTCCGCGCGGGGGTGACTACCCAAATCGCCTGCGGCGATGGCGGCTACGAACGAGGGGTCGATATCCGTGATGGTCACCTGGGCAGCCGGGTCGAGCTCCAGGAGCTTGCGTGACAACCCACCGAGGCCGCACCCCAGCTCGAGGATTTTCGGTGCGCGGTGTTCGCGCACCTCGCCGAGGGCGAGCCGAGCGTATTTCTCGTAGGTACCGAACCGTGGGCGGCGTCCGCCGCGATCGATGGCGTGTACGACCTTTTGCTTGAGGTCGTCCACATCCTCGCGATCCAGATACTCCAGTCGGTCGGTCTGTAACCGCCGGGACAGCCAGGAGGCATCGGGGCCGCCCCTCGGCATGCCGACGATGTCGCAGGTTCCGGCGTTCACGGTCACGCGGCTTCCACAGGTGAGAGCTTCTCGCAGAGCAACTCGGCCAATCCGTGGATGGTGGTGACGCCTGTTGCCGTGATGCGGATGCCGGTTTCGGTCTCGATGCGGGTGCGCAACTCCAAGGCGCCGAGGGAGTCCATCCCGTACTCGGAGAGCGGACGGTCCGGATCGACACTGCGACGCAGGATGAGATTCACCTGGTCGGAGATCACATGCTGGAGCCGTGCGGTCCACTCTTCGGCGGGCAGCTCATCGAGCTCGGCCCGCAACTTGTTTGTTCCTGCCGAACTCTGGCCGTTCGACCGGAATGCCTCGGCGAATGGGCTGCGTTCGGCGAACATACTGAGCCAGGGTGCGTCGGTGATCGGCGCGTATCCGGTGTAGGCCCGGTCGTGACGGAGCAGGGCCTCGAACGCGTACGCACCTTCGTCCGGCGCGATGGCGATCCCGGTCCCTTCGGCCAGGGCGGTGCCGCGGCCGATCTGGCCCCAGGCTCCCCACGCGATCGAGGTGGCCGGCAATCCCTGGGCGCGTCGCCACAGGCTGAAAGCGTCGAGCCAGCTGTTGGCCGCAGCGTAGGCGCCCTGTCCAGGCGAGCCGACCAGTGCCGCTGCCGAAGAGAACGAACAGAACCAGTCCAGTTGATGGTCCGCGTCAGCCTCCTGCAGCGCGCGGTGCAGGTTCCATGCACCGTAAACCTTTGGCGCCCAATCCCGGTCGATAAGCTCATCCGTGATGTTGGTGAGTGCGGCATCCTCGATCACCCCGGCCGCATGCAGCACACCCCGGGTCGGCATGCCGCCGGCGGTGGCTGCGGCGACCAACCGCTGTGCGGTGTCAGGGTCGGCGATGTCACCACATTCGACCACGATGTCAGCACCGGTGGCGCGAATGCGCTCGATCGTTTCCCGAGCCTGCGGTGTGGGTTGCGATCGCGAGGACACCACGATGCGTCCGCATCCGTTGGCCGCCATCTTCTCGGCCATAAACAGGCCGAGACCGCCGAGGCCACCGGTGATGATGTAGGCCCCGTCGGGGCGGAACACCTGTACCTGTGCCGGTGGAACCACCAGGCGACTGGAGCCGACGTGCGGGATGTCGAGGACCAGCTTGCCGGTGTGCTGGGCGCCGCTCATCATCCGGATCGCCGTGGCGGCGTCGGCAAGCGGGTAGTTGGTGAATTGTGGTCGCGGCAGATCGCCTTCGGCGGTCAGCAGATACACCGTCGACAGCAACTCGCGCAGCCGGTCCGGGTGGCTGACTGACATCAGCGCCAGGTCGACGGCATGGAACGACAGGTTGCGCCGGAATGGGAACAGCCCGATCCTGCTGTCGCCGTAGATGTCTCGTTTGCCGATCTCGACGAATCGGCCACCGAACGCGAGTAGTTCGAGGCCGGCGCGTTGAGCTGCTCCGGTTACCGAATTGAGCACGATATCGACACCGTAACCGCCCGTGTCTTCGCGGATCTGATCGGCGAATTCGACGGTGCGTGAGTCGTATACATGCTCAACGCCCATGTCGCGTAGCAGGTTCCGGCGCTCCTCGCTGCCGGCGGTGGCAAAGATCTCCGCTCCGGCGGCGCTCGCGATGGCCATTGCGGCCTGCCCGACTCCGCCAGTCGCCGAGTGGATCAGTACCTTCTCCCCGGCTTTGATCCGAGCCATGTCGTTGAGCCCGTAATAAGCGGTGGCGGTCGCGATGGTCAACGCAGCCGCCTCGGCGTCGGCCAAGCCGGCGGGCAGAGTGACGGCCAAGCGGGCGTCGCACGTGACGAACGTGCCCCAACAACCCTCGGCGCACAACCCGCCGACGTGGTCGCCGACACGGTGGTCCGTGACATCGGGCCCGACTGCAGTCACCACACCGGCGAAGTCGATGCCGAGTTGGGGCAGCCGGCCGTCGAAGGCAGGGTAGCGGCCGAATGCCACCAGCACGTCGGCGAAGTTGACGCTGGATGCGGTCACCGCCACCTCGATCTGTCCCGGGCCCGGAGGCACGTGGTCGCAGGCCACGAGTTCCATCGACTCAAGGTCGCCGAGGAGTCGGATCTGCAGACGCATCCGATCGCGTCCGTGGTCGGCTACGGTGGTCCGTCGCTCCTCGGGGCGCAACGGGGCGGGGCACAGCCGTGCGGTGTACCAGCGGCCGTTGCGCCATGCGGTCTCGTCTTCCTCCGAGCCGCTGAGAAACTGCCGTACGAGTTGCCGAGCCTGCTCGTCGGCATCGGTGGCCTCGTCGACGTCGATCTGGGTGGCGGCCAGATGCGGATGCTCGGTACCGATTACCCGGATCAGACCCCGCAGCTCGGCCTGTTCGAGATTGGCGACGTCACCGGCCACCACCGTCTGCGCGTTGCAGGTCACCACGTAGAGACGCGGAGGCTCGCCGGTGATCTCGGGCAGCTGCCGGGTGATGTGCACCAATTGCCGTACGTACTCGCGGCCGAGTAGCGGTGACCGGTCGGTATCGCGGCCGTTCCGCGGTGCGGTCAAAACCACCACCCCGGTGAATCGGCCGGCCTGTAGATGGTCGGCCAGCTCGGCACAGGTCAGCGAGTCGTCGGGTTCGTTGGGCCAAGACATGGTGATGCATTGTGCGCCAGCCTCTTTCAAGGCGTCGCGCAGCCTGTCGGCGGTGCCATCGGGATGCGCCGTGGCGTTGATCAGCAGCCACGATCCGGCTTCGGCATACTCGACCTCCGGCAGATCCCGTTGTCGCCACTCGACCGTCAGCAACCGTTGACTGAGAACCTGGTCATCGCTGCCGGCCACGCCGGCCCCCAACCTCAGCCCCTGCACGCTCAGCAGCACGTTGCCACGCTCGTCGAGCACATCGATGTCGGCCTCGATCCCGGTGCTGCCGGCCTGAACCAACCGGGTCAGGCAGTAGCGCGCGTTGCGCACGGATCCATAGGAGCGGAGCCGGCGCACACCGAGCGGCAATCCCAGTACCTCGCCGCCGAGGGCTTGGACGTCGGGATGAGCCTCGATGGATTGGAAGCAAGCATCCAGCAGTGCCGGGTGCACACCGTATGCGTCCTGTTGCGAGCGGATGGAGCGGGGTAGCGCGACCTCGGCCAGAGCGGTGTCGGTGTTGGCTCCGACATGTACGGTCACCAGACCGGAAAACGCCGGCCCGTACTGGATTCCGTGCTGGGCCACCCGATCACGAACGGCGTTACCGTCCTCCTCGCCTGGGTGCGCAGCGAGCAGCGTGGCGATGTCGTACGCCGGCGGTTGCTCGGCGACCGCGGTACACAGCCTGGCGGTGGCCAGTCTGGCGGGCTCGCCATCCTGGTTGGTCTGCACCGCGAAATTGAGCACGCCGGGCGTCGACACCAAGGCCGAGGCGCCGACGACGCAGTGCTCGTCGAGCAGGAGAGCCTGCTCGAACCGGAGGTCGCGCACCTCGGCGGGCTGGTTCAACACCGCATCTGCGGCCGCCAGCGCCATCTCGCAGTAGGCAGCTCCGGGAAGGACTGCCACGGCGCGTATTTGATGATCCGCGAGCCAGGGCTGAGCGTCGGTACCGACGTCGGTCTGCCATACGTGACGTTCCGGCTCCTCCTGCAATCGCACATTGGGCCCCAACAGGGGGTGCACTGCAATGGTGCAGCCGCCATGCGTCGGCGCGTCCTGATCACCGCCGCTGAGCCACAACCTGCGGTGCGTCCAGGTCGGCAGCGGTGCGTCCACCAGCTTTCCGTCCGGGAACAGCACGGAGAAGTCGATCGCCGCTCCGGCGCTGTGCAAGTCTGTCAGCAGCCCGCGCAACCCGTCGGGCAACGCTTGCTCGCGGCGCATCGCGGCCAGTGCGGCCATCGGTGTTTCACGACTGCTCGCCGTCTGTTGGAGGGCACGTGTGAGCAGTGGATGGGGCGAGAGTTCGGCGAAGACCCGGTAGCCGTCCTCGAGCGCGGCCTGCACGGCGGTGGCGAATCGCACCATCCGCCGCATGTTGGTGACCCAGTAGTCGGCATCGCACACCGGTGCTTCGCGGGGATCGAACAGCGTCGCCGAGTAGAACGGAACCTCTGGCGTCATTGGCGTGAGATCGGCCAGCGCCTTCGTCAGATCGGCGATGATCGGCTCGACCTGTGGTGAGTGAAACGCGACGTCGACCGGTACCTCCCGGGCCATCACCCCGCGTTGTTCCCACTCGGCGACCAGGTCGCGCACGGTCTGGGTAGCGCCGGCGATCACCGATGACTGCGGCGATGCCACCACCGCCACCACCACATCGTCGATACCGCGGCCGGTCAACTCGGAAAGTACCTGTTTGGCAGGGAGTTCCACCGCTGCCGTCGCGCCCTGGCCGGCGATCCGCGACATCAGAGCAGACCTCCGGCAGATCAGACGGACTCCGTCGGCCAACGACAGCGCACCGGCGACCACCGCTGCTGCGCCCTCACCGAGGGAATGCCCGATGACCGCGCCCGGTCGCACCCCATACGCCTTCATGGTGGCGGCAAGGGCCACCTGCATGGTGAACAGTGTGGGCTGCACGCGGTCCTGTCCGGTGACCGTCTGAGGTGAAGTCAACGCCTCGGTCACAGAGAATCCGGCCTCGCGCGCGATCAACGGTTCGATTTGTGCCACGGTGGTTGCGAACACCGGCTCGGCCGCCAGCAATTCGGCGCCCATCCCGGCCCACTGCGAGCCCTGCCCGGAAAACACCCAGACCGGGCCGCGATCGTCGCGGCCGACCGTGGCCGGGAAAGGCGTATCGCTTTCGGCCACCTGTCGCAGCGCGGCGACGAGTTCTTCCCGGCCGGCCGCGGCGACGGCAGTGCGCACCGGCCGGTGTACTCGGCGCCGGGCCAGGGTGTAGGCCAGATCCGGAAGTTCGACATCGTCGTGGGTCTGGACCCAATCGGCCAGCCGGCTTGCGGTGCGGCGCAGCTCATCTGCCGAGGTGGACGACAACGCGAACAACATTGTGGGCACGGTCGACGATCCGGTGGCAGACTCCTCGGCCGCAGCGGCCTCGGACACCTGATCGGGGGCTTGTTCGACGATGGCGTGCACATTGGTGCCGGACAACCCGTACGACGACACTGCCGCTCGTCGCGGGTGATGACCATTCGTGCACCACGGCGTGGTCTGCTGGGGGACGAACAACTTGGTTTTGATCTGGGCCAGCTGATCGGGAAGCCGTGTGAAATGCAGGTTCTGCGGCACTGAGCCGTGCTGCAGTGCCAGCACAGCCTTCATCAGTCCAATGGCTCCAGAGGCTGCCTGGGCGTGGCCCATGTTGGTCTTCACCGAAGCCAGTGCACAAGGACCGTCGACTCCGTAAACCTTGGCGAGGCTGGAGAATTCGATAGGGTCGCCCACCGGTGTGCCGGTGCCGTGTGCCTCGACCATGCCGATGGTGCCAGGGTCGACCCCGGCCGCGGCCAATGCTGCTCGGTACACCGCGGTCTGTGCTGCATCGGATGGTGTCGCGATGTTGACGGTATGGCCGTCCTGGTTGGCGGCGGTGCCGCGAACCACGGCCAGAATCCGGTCACGGTCGCGCAGAGCGTCCGGCAGACGCTTGAGAAGCACCACAGCGCAGCCTTCGCCGCCGACGAATCCGTCGGCGGCGACATCGAATGCGTGGCAGCGTCCGGTCGGCGACAGCATCCCCTCGGCCGATCCGGAAGCGAACTTTCGCGGGTCAAGGGCCAACGTGGCACCGCCGGCCAGAGCCAGATCGCTCTCACCTTCGTGGAGGCTGCGGCAGGCCAGATGCACGGCGGTCAACCCCGATGAACATGCAGTGTCGACAGTGAGGGCCGGGCCGTGGACGCCGAGTGCGTAGGCGATCCGACCCGAAGCCAAGCTGAAGTTGTTTCCGCTGAAGCCATATGCGGCCTCCAGAGACTGGGCATCCGCTGCCAACATCTGGTAGTCGGCATGAGTCAACCCGACGAACACGCCGGTCAGCGAGTCGGCCAAGGACTCCCGCGTCAGCCCGGCATGCTCCATCGCCTCCCAGGACGTCTCCAGCAGCAATCGGTGCTGGGGGTCGAGCGCGGCGCTCTCGCGTTCGTTGATGCCGAAGAACTCGGAATCGAAGCCGGCCACATCTTCGAGAAAAGCGCCCCACTTCGATACCGACCGGCCGGGTACTCCGGGTTCCGGATCGTAGTATTCGTCGGCGTCCCAGCGGTCGGACGGAACCTCGGTGACCAGATCGTCGCCCCGGATCAATGCTTCCCACAACTGTTGCGGAGATTCGATCCCGCCGGGAAGCCGGCAGGACATTCCGATGATGGCCACCGGGGTGACGGGTGTGCTGCGCAGCCCACCCGGCCCGGTCTCTGATGGAGCCAATTGCCCTCCTCCCAGCAGGCCTTCGGCGGTCGACCGCTGTCAGGCTTGAGATGCCCTGCATCGGTGCGTGGGCCGCATTGATGCCCGCGTGATATCACGCGGTTATCAGTGGCTCAGCGCCCTTCTCGGGCGGTCACAGTCAATAACGGTAAATTCGCTGTGATGCGTTGTCTTGGATTCTGGGCAATCTCCGGCGGAGGTATGCGCGATTTCAAATACTTCCGGTGTCGATGCCGGAGGTCGTAGAAACCGACAAGATCAGGGGCCTGCAGTCGGAGATCCGGTTCTGTGGTCGACGGCGGAGCTCGCGTATCTGAATCACCGGCGTGTTATATGAAAGGCATTCTCTGAAAGTTTGCTGATTTCCCACTATGCGAAGTGGTGGGCGGCGCTACTCTGATGCCCGTGGGTGAAACGTCCATTTTGACGTTGCTGTCCGAACGTGCGGGCCTTCAGGGCGATGACACGGCGGTGACGTTTGTCGACTATGAGAAAGATTGGGACGGCGTCGCGGAAAGTCTGACGTACGCCCAGCTGTATCGGCGCACCTGCCAGGTCGCGCGCGAACTCGATTCTCTCGGTGCGCCCGGAGACCGGGCGCTGGTCCTCGCGCCCCAAGGGCTCGACTACATCGTCGCCTTTCTGGGCGCGATGCAGGCAGGACGAATAGCGGTACCGCTTGCGGTTCCGCTCGGCGGGGTGAGCGATGACCGGGTCAATTCGGTGCTACAGGATGCCGCGCCGACAGTAATTCTCACGACGTCGGCGGTATCGGCGGCGGTGGCCGACTACGTCGGATCGAGGGATGTCGGCTCCCACCCGGCGATCGTCGCGGTCGACGGAATGCCCGTCGCTGTCTCGACGGCGACCTCCGGTTGGGCCGAGACCCGAACCGGGACTGCGTATCTGCAATACACGTCTGGATCCACCCGCAATCCGGCCGGGGTGATGATGTCGCACCGAAACCTGTTGGCCAACTATGAACAGCTCACCTCTGGCTACTTCGCCGAGTTCAACAACGTGGTGCCCGAGGGCTCCACCATCGTTTCCTGGTTGCCCTTCTATCACGACATGGGCCTCTATTTGGGAGTCTGCGCGCCGGTGCTTGCCGGTGTTCCGGCGGTACTGATGAGCCCGCTGGCCTTCCTGCAGCGCCCGGCCCGGTGGATGCAGCAACTGGCCACCAATGGCCGGACCTATACCGCCGCACCGAATTTCGCGTTCGAGCTAGCGGTGCGTAAGACATCGGACGAGGACATGGCCGGCCTGGATCTCGCGGATGTGCTCACCATCATCACCGGCAGTGAGCGAGTCCATCCAGCAACGTTGGAACGGTTCACCCGACGCTTCGGCCCGTTCAACCTGGACCCCAAGGTAATCCGGCCATCTTACGGACTTGCCGAGGCCACGGTTTATGCGGCCACTCGGGCGTCGGGCGAAGCGCCGGCGATTGTCCGCTTCGACTCCGAGGCGCTGACCACCGGTACCGCCGAGCGTTGTGTGAACGGCGCAGGAACACCTCTGGTGAGCTACGGGGTTCCGCTCGCGCCGACGATCCGCATCGTGGATCCGGAGACCTGCCGAGAGTGCCCGGACCGAACCGTCGGCGAGATCTGGGTGCACGGCGACAATGTCGCAACAGGGTATTGGCAGCGCCCAGACGAGACCGAATCCACCTTCGGCGGCATGCTTGTCAACCCGTCACCGGGCACGCCGGAGGGGCCGTGGTTGCGTACCGGAGACTCCGGATTCCTGTTCGACGACGAACTGTTCGTCATCGGACGCATCAAGGATCTCCTGATCGTGTACGGGCGCAATCACTCTCCGGACGACATCGAGGCAACGATCCAGGAGATCAGCCGCAGCCGGTGTGCTGCCATCGCAGTCCCCGACGGCTTTACCGAGAAGCTCGTCGTCATCATCGAAGTGCGCAAGCGCACCGAGCCTGTCGACGAACAGTCTGATCAACTGACCTTGGTCAAACGCGATGTGACGTCAGCCATTTTCAACACTCACAGCCTCGGCGTGGCGGATCTTGTCCTGGTGTCGCCGGGTTCGATTCCCATCACCACCAGCGGGAAAGTTCGGCGGGCGGCGTGTGTCGAACAGTATCGCCATGGCCAGTTCGCCCGTCTGGACGCCTAGGCTCGCGGGTGGGATGGCACGTGGAATTGGCCTACGAGGATCACGGGTCCGGTGAATCTGTGTTGTTCATCGCCGGCCAGGGGGCTGTCGGGCGTACGTGGGATCTCTACCAGGTACCGGCCTTCCGGGACGCGGGGTATCGCGTCATCACGTTCGACAACCGTGGGGTGGGTGCGACGGCAGACGCCCACGATTTCACAACCGCGGCGATGGTGGCCGATACCGCGCGGCTGATCGAGCGTCTCGATGCGGCGCCGGTCCGGTTGGTCGGAGTCTCGATGGGTTCCTATATCGCTCAGGAACTGATGCTGGCCCGGCCCGACCTGGTGTGTCAGGCGGCATTGATGGCTACCCGTGGACGTCACGATCGGACTCGGGAGTTCTTCCGCACCGCCGAGCGCGATCTGGCCGTCGCCGGTCTTCGTCTACCCGCCACGTATGAGGCGAAACTCCGTCTACTGGAAAGCTTTTCACCGAAGACGCTGAATGATGAAGTAGCGGTCCGGGATTGGATCGACACTTTCACGAGATGGCCGACGAAGACCACGCCGGGGATCCGAGGCCAATATGACGTCGCCCCACGGGGCGATCGGCGGCCCGCGTATCGGTCGATCACCACACCGGTTCTGGTGATCGGATTCGCCGACGATCTGGTGATGCCACCGTATCTGGGTGCCGAAGTGGCGGACGCGTTACCGAATGGGAGGTATTTGGAGATCGCCGATACCGGCCATCTCGGCTTCCTGGAGCGGCCAGGAGCGGTCAACTCGGCGATCCTGGAGTTCTTCGTCCGCGGTCGCAGCGATGTCGGGACCCGGTGGAGCTGTGTCTGACCGGGACGGGAAGTTGTTTTCCACATCATCCGCTGGCTGCATGCATTACGATCCCGTATCACCTTGGGAAAGAGCCGATATGGAGGTCTTTCACATGCTGCACTGGTCGAATTCGGAATGTCTGGATCGATCCGCTGAATGTTTGCTGTGACTGCGTGGCGGGGCGGCCCCCGGATACCGCTTGGGTCGAAGGTATCGAGACCGCGCCGAACGTCATGGAAGACATCGGTGGGTTCGGCGTCTGGTCCGAACCGTGCGGGCAGCCCGGGGTAGGGCACGGATGCAGGGGGTGGCGAGTTGGGGGTGTTGAAGCGGCTGTGGATTCCTGTGGTCATCGCGGTGGTCTTGATCGCGGGAGGCTTCACCGTGCAGCGGTTGCATGGAGTTTTTGGCTCCGAAGTGCGGCCGGTGTATGCCGACACCGAGTTGGAGGAACGAAAGCCCTACGACCCCAAACAGCTGGTCTACGAGGTGTTCGGCCCTCCGGGAACGGTGGCGAACATCAGCTACTTCGATGCCGATGCCGAACCCAAGTTTGTTGAAAAGGCAAGATTGCCATGGACGTTGGAGTTTCCGATGACCGAGGCGACCGCGATGGTCAATGTCATTGCACAGGGTGACAGTGACAGCATCGGGTGCCGAATCACCGTCGACGACAAGGTCAAAGCCGAACGCTTTGACCACGGGGAGAAGGCGTTCACCTACTGCTTGCTGAAGGCCGCATGAGCAGCCCGCCCGCCACCACCCACCCGCCACGCGTAGCGCGGTGGATTCGTTCGCTGGCTGCGCCCATAATCCTGGTCTGGTTGGTGATCGCCTACGTCCTGAGCGTGGCGGTGCCGCCGCTGGAACAGGTCGAAAAAGAGCATTCGGTCTCGTTCATCCCGACTGATGCGCCGTCATTCGAAGCGGTACGCCGTATGGGTAACAGCTTCGGCGAGTCCAAGTCGAACAGCGTGGCGATGATCGTGCTGGAGGGACGGCAGCCGCTCGGCGACGAGACACACCGCTACTACAACGATCTGATTCGGCAACTGAAGGCCGATACGACGCATGTGCAGCACGTGCAGGATTTCTGGGGAGATCCGCTTACCGCCGGTGCCGCCCAGAGCGCCGACAACAAGGCCGTGTACGTCCAGATGAGCCTGTCCGGCGACCTCGGCCAACCCCTGTCCGACGAGTCACTACAAGCCGTTCGGGACATCGTCGAACGGACCCCACCCCCGCCCGGGGTAAGGGCTTACGTGACCGGACCGGCGGCGATCGTCGCCGACCTCGCCGACAGCGGCAATCGGACGGTTCTGCTGGTCACCGGACTCAGTCTCACGGTGATCCTGGCGATGCTGCTGTTCTTCTTCCGCTCGATCTTCACCGCGGTCATCCTGCTTCTGCTGGTGGGCATCCAGTTGCAGGTGGCCCGCGGGGTGGTCGCGCTACTCGGTGATCTCGGACTTCTGGGTTTGTCCACCTACGCCGTCAATCTGCTGGTGACACTCGGAATCGCGGCCGGAACGGACTACGGCATCTTCTATGTCGGTCGCTATCAAGAGGCGCGCCAGGCCGGCGAAGAACGGGAAGCAGCTTTCTACACTACCTACCGCAGCGTCGCCAAAGTTGTACTGGCGTCGGGCTTGACGATCGCCGGCGCAGTATTCTGCCTCAGCTTCACTCGGCTTCCATATTTCCGGACGCTCGGCATCCCTTGCGCTTTGGGCATGATCGTCGCAGTTTGTGTGGCATTGACCCTGATTCCGGCCGTTCTCGCCGTGGGGGGCCGGTTCGGACTGTTCGAGCCGAGGCGGGCGATCATCGCTCGCCGCTGGCGGCGGTTGGGCACCGCGATCGTGCGCTGGCCGGGCCCCATTCTCGTGGCGACGTGTGCGGTGTCGCTGATCGGTCTGCTGGCGTTGCCCGCCTACCAGCCCGGCTACAACGACCAGAAGTACCTACCGAAAGACATCCCGGCGAATGAGGGATATGACGCCGCCGCACGGCACTTCCCACAATCACTGATGATGTCGCCGGACATCCTGCTGGTCGAGGCAGACCACGACCTGCGGAATCCGGCGGACTTCCTGATCCTGAACAAACTCGCCAAGGGGGTATTGGCCGTTCCCGGAGTCGCACGCGTGCAGGCGGTGACCCGGCCCGAAGGAATTCCACTCAAGCACACCACGATTCCATTTCTGATCAGCTCGTCGAATGCCGGCCAACTCCAGCTTCTCCCGTTCCAGAAAGCACGGATGAATGATCTGGTCACCCAGGCCGACGAGATCACCAAGACCGTCGGCGTGATGCAGCGCATGTACGGCCTCATGCAACAACTTGCCGCCACCACCAACAACATGGTCGGAAAGACCCACGAACTGGAAGACACCACCAACGAATTGCGCGACCACATGGCCGATTTCGACGATTTCTTCCGGCCGGTGCGCAACTATCTCTATTGGGAGCCGCACTGCTACAACATTCCGATCTGCTGGTCATTGAAATCTCTGTTCGAGGCGCTGGACGGGGTGGACAAGGTCACCGTGACCATGCATCAGCTGATCGGCAATCTCGACCAGTTGAATGCCCTCATGCCACAGATGATGGCCCAGTTCCCGGCGATGATCGCGACCATGCAGAGCACCCGCAGCGTGTTGTTGGGCATGCACACCACCATGTCGGGGATCTTCTCGCAGATGGAAGAGATGAGTGACAACGCCACCGCCATGGGGCGGGCGTTCGACACGGCGCAGAACGACGACTCGTTCTACATGCCGGCAGAGGTTTTCGACAACGCCGACTTCAAGCGCGTCATGAACGTCTTCATCTCGCCGGACGGAAAGTCGGTACGGCTCTTGATTTCCCAGCGGGGTGACCCGGCCACACCTGAAGGTATCGCCCGGGTTGGTCCGATAAAGACCGCGGCCGAGGAAGCGCTCAAGGGGACACCGCTGGAGAATGCCAGAATTTACCTGACCGGTACCGCGGCAATGGCCAAAGACCAAGTTGACGGGTCCACCTACGATCTTCTGATCGCCGGCATCGCCGCCCTGTGTCTGATCTTCATCATCATGCTGATCATGATTCGCAGCCTGGTGGCGTCGTTGGTAATCGTTGGGACGGTGGCGCTTTCGCTGGGAGCGGCCTTCGGGCTCTCGGTATTGATCTGGCAACACATCCTCGGTATCCAGCTGAACTGGATCGTGCTCGCCATTTCGTTGATCATCCTGTTGGCCGTCGGCTCGGACTACAACCTGTTGTTGGTATCCCGGATGAAGGAGGAGATCGGGGCGGGGATCAACACCGGCATCATCCGGGCCATGGGCGGCAGCGGAAAGGTGGTGACCGCTGCCGGTCTGGTGTTCGCCTCCACCATGTTGGCGATGTTGGCCAGTGACGTCCGAACAATCGGCCAGGTCGGCTCCACCATCGGGATCGGCCTGCTGTTCGACACCCTGGTCGTGCGCGCATTCATGACGCCGTCCATCGCCGCGCTGCTGGGACGTTGGTTCTGGTGGCCATTGCGGGTGCGGCCCCGTCCGGCCAGCGCGCTACTGCGGGCCACCGGACCGCGGCCTTTGGTGCGGTCCCTGCTGTTGAAGCCAGAAGAACGCGGATCCTGATGACGCCCGATCCGCCGTTCATTGCGCGGACGATCCACCGGCTTGCGGTGCCGATCATTCTCGCCTGGCTGGTGGTCGTCGCGATCCTGACTTTCGCCATCCCGTCCCTCGAAACCGTCGGCCGACAGTATTCGGTCTCGCTGGTACCCCGGGATGCCCCGTCATTTCAGGCCATGCAGCGCATGGGAACGAACTTCGATGAATCTGACTCCGACAGTGTGGCCATGATCGTGTTGGAGGGGCAGCAACCCCTCGGTGCGGATGCGCATCACTATTACAACGACTTGATCCGGCAGTTGAAGGCCGATACCCGCCATGTCCAGCACGTGCAGGACTACTGGGGAGATCCACTCACGGCCACAGCTGTCCAGAGTGCGGACAACAAAGCTGTCTATGTTCAGTTGAATCTGTCTGGCAATCAAGGTGAATCGCTGGCCAACGAGTCTGTGCAGGCCGTCCGCGACCTCGTGGATCGGACACCGCCGCCACCGGGAGTCGCGGCGTACGTCACCGGTCCGGCTCCGCTGGTGTCGGACATGAACCACGCGGGCGATAAATCGATCATCAAGATCACCATCGTCACTCTCGCGGTGATCCTGACGATGCTGCTCATCGTCTACCGATCGATCGTCACTTCCGTGCTGCTGCTCGCCATGGTCGGCATCCAGGTGCAGGTCGCCCGCGGCGTGGTCGCGATACTCGGCGATCACGGAATCATCGGTCTGTCGACGTTCGCGGTGAACCTGTTGGTCTCGCTCGGCATTGCGGTCGGAACCGACTACGGCATCTTCTTCCTGGGCCGATACCAGGAGGCGCGACAAGCCGGCGAGGACCGGGAAGCCGCCTTCTACACCACCTATCGAAGCGTGGCGAAGGTGGTGCTCGGATCTGGCATGACCATCGCGGGGGCGATCTTCTGCCTGAGCTTCGCGCGCCTGCCCTACTTCCACACCATGGGCATCCCGACCGCCGTGGCCATGGTGGTCGCGGTCATGGTGGCGCTCACCCTGATCCCGGCGGTCCTCGCGGTCGGCGGTCGGTTCGGGCTGTTCGAACCCAAACGCAAGATCATCGTCCGGCGCTGGCGGCGGTTAGGCACCGCGATCGTGCGCTGGCCCGCACCCATTCTCATCACCGCGTGCGTGATCGCCTTGATCGGACTGCTGGCGCTGCCGGCCTATCAGACCAGTTACAACGACCGGTTGTACGTGCCTGCCGACATTCCGGCGAACCTTGGATACGCCGCCGCTGAGCGGCACTTTCCGCAGTCCCGATTGACACCGGACATCCTGATGCTCGAGACCGATCATGACATGCGTAATCCAGCGGACCTGTTGATCCTGAACAAGGTCGCCAAGGCGATTTTCGCAGTACCGGGCATCTCGCGGGTCCAAGCGATCACCCGTCCCGAAGGAAATCCGATCAACCGCACCTCCATACCGTTTCTCCTCAGTCTGCAGAACGCAAACCAGAAGCAGCTGTTGCCTTTTCAACGCGACCAGATGGGCAGCCTGCTCAAACAGGCCGACGACATGACCACGATGGTCAACCTGATGAACCAGATGTTGGCCGTCACCCAGAAAATGGTGAACACGACCCACGACATGACGCAGACCATCCGTGAGCTGGAAGGCGATATCAAGGAATTACGGGACCATATCGCAGATTTCGACGATTTCTGGCGACCGATCCGCAATTACTTCTACTGGGAACCGCACTGCTTTGACATACCGTTCTGCTGGTCGTTCCGGTCGCTGTTCGATTCGTTGGACTCCGTCGACGCGGTGGTCGACAATGTGCGGGATCTCGTCAACGAATCCGATCGGCTCGATGCGCTGATGCCGCAATTGGTCCGACAGTTCACACCGATGATCGCCACCATGAAGACCATGCGGTCCATGACGCTCACCATGCACAGCACCATGATGGGCACCTTCGACCTGATGGACGAGATGAGCGCGAACGTCACCGCGATGGGACAGGCCTTCGACGCGGCCAGAAACGACGACACCTTCTACCTGCCACCGGAGGTGTTGGAGAACGAAGATTTCAAGCGCGCGATGGACCTGTTCTTCTCCCCGGACGGCAAGTCGGTCCGGTTCATCATCTCGCACCGAGGTGACCCCGCCACACCCGAAGGCATCGCCCGTGCCGAGGCGATAGTCCGGGCGGCCGAAGAAGCGCTCAAAGTGACGCCTCTGGAGAGCGCGAGGATCTATTTGGCCGGTACCTCGGCAACATTCAAGGACATGCGGGACGGGTCGGAATACGACCTGCTGATCGCGGGCGTGGCGGCGCTCTGCCTGATCTTCATCATCATGCTCCTCATGACGCGGAGCTTGATTGCGGCGGTGGTCATCGTCGGCACGGTCGCCCTGTCCCTCGGCGCGGCCTTCGGGCTGTCGGTGCTGATCTGGCAGCACATTCTGGGCATCAACCTGCACTGGCTGGTGCTCGCGATGTCGGTGATCATCCTGCTGGCGGTCGGGTCGGACTACAACCTGCTGTTGGTGTCCCGGATGAAAGAGGAGATCGGCGCAGGCATCAACACTGGCATCATCCGGGCCATGGGCGGTAGCGGAAAAGTCGTGACGGCCGCGGGTCTGGTGTTCGCGTTCACCATGATGTCGATGGTCGCCAGTGACCTCCGGATCATCGGTCAGGTCGGCTCCACCATCGGCATCGGACTGCTGCTCGACACCCTCGTCGTGCGTGCGCTCATGACCCCGTCCATTGCCGCTCTTCTGGGCCGCTGGTTCTGGTGGCCACAACGCGTCCGACCGCGTCCGGCGAGCGTATTGCTACGTGACACCGGGCCGCGCCCGGTGGTGCGTTCACTGTTGCTCAGGCCTGAATCAGACTGATCCCAGCACTTTTCCGACGTCTCGTCGCCAAACAGCTTTCCTGGGCAAATACGCGGGCAGCGACGGTTGCAGCAAATGGTGAAAAACCAAGCAGCGTCGCTATCGGCGAGTAGAGTCCGGTCATCGGGGGGAGGAGGTCTAAGGATGACAATTAAACCGAGCAGAGTGGTTGCCGCCGCCGTCGGCGGTCTGACGCTGATTCTGGGGGCCGGCACAGGAGTCGCGGCCGCGGGCCCCAACCTGGATTCGGCGGTCAATACCACCTGTAGCTATCCACAGGTGATGGCAGCGTTGACAGCGCAGGATCCCCGGGCGAACGAGTCGCCGGTGGCGCAATCGATGTTGCGTCAGTTCCTGGCCGCCCCAACGGCGCAACGTCAGCGAATGGCCGAGGCTATCGTTGCTCAACCGGCGAATCAGCAGTATCTCGGTCTGCTGCAAACGACCTTCGACACCTGCAACAACTACTGAGCAGGGTCACCGCTTCGGTTTGACGCCGCCCAGTTGCTTGGTCAGGGCATCGGCAGTCGACACCAGGGCACGGGCCCGTTCGGTGATCTCCTTGTCCGTCAAGGCCGTTCCGATATGCAGTGAAGCCGCCATGACCTGGCGTTGGTAGTGGTCGTACACCGGCGCAGAGATGACGCTGATGTCCGAACGTGCGCGAGAACCGACGGGGGAGTTCTCGTCGCGCAGGTAGACCCGTTCGCCGATATCGGACACCAGCTCGCTCAACAGTGCGCGTAGTTCGTCGGGCAGGTTAGTCGACATTCCGGCCAGCAGTGCGTAGAGCCGACGACCGCCGGGGGTGAGTCGTTCCACGAGATACCCATCGGTGCGGCAGTTTTCGATCACGCGCTGTAGCCGATCGGATTCGGTGCGCAGGGGAATCGTCGGTGCCTTGGCCAGCCACGCCTGCAGGGCGTCGTCGTCCCACAACACGAACATCAATCCGACGGGCGGCGCGAAGGGATAGCTCTGCCCGACGCGCACGCCGGGGTCGCGGCCCGAAGGTCCGACCAGTTCGAGCACTGTGATGCGGTCATCGACCACAGCGGAGAGGGCAGCCGAGGTGTCGAAAGCCGCTGACAGGTCCCGTAACTCGAGGCGCGCGGCGGGGCTGACACGCATCGACTCCTGCGCTATGTGACCGAGGGTGATGAGACTGGGCCCCAGGCGGTAGGTCTTGTCGACGCTGTCGCGGATCAGGTAGCCCGATTCGGTGAGCGTGCCGAGGATGCCCAGACAGGTCGGCTTGCTCAGCCCGACCCGACGGGCCAGATCGGACAGCCCGAACCGTTCCTGGGGATGGCTGGACAGGAAATCCAGGATGGCCACCACCCGTGCGGTGGGCGGCGAGGCGCGACCGGCCGGCTCGGCGTCGGGCATCTGACCTCCTGGACGTTGACGTGAACTGGAACGCGTTCTAGTGTCAGGTCGGAAACTCTACCACTGCGGTTCATTATTGGACCGAGAGAGCAGATGCCGGATGTACACACAGCCGTTGGCCGACGCCATCGCCGAAGCCGAACACCTGGTCACCACCGCGCCCTTCATCGAATCGGAGGCCGATCTCCTCGAGGGCCTGCAGTACCTCGCCGGATGCATCTCGGGATGCATCCACCTGGCCTTCGACTACGACCGGGACCACCCGTTCCTGCAGTCGGGGACCGGCCCGTTCACCAAGATGGCGCTCGACAACCCCGACACCCTGTACTTCGGCACCCGTGTGCAGCCCGGGCATGAGTACGTCGTCACCGGAAAACGTGGCACCACCACGGATCTGAGCTTCCAGATCCTCGGCGGGGAGTACACCGACGACAACGTGCCGGCCAGCCAGGCCGCCTTCGACGACCGTGAACTCGACATCGCCGCCGACGGCACTTTCGAGTACCGCTTCACTCCGACCACTCCGTCGCAGCTGCTGATTCGCGAGGTGTACAACGACTGGTCGGCTCAGCGGGGCTATATCAGCGTCGCGCGGACCGACACGGCAGGGACCGCCCCGGCGCCGCTGACCAAGGAATTGATCGAGAAGCGTTACGCCGTCGCGGGTAAGCAGCTCGTGCAACGGGTGAAGACATGGCTGCAGTTCCCGCAGTGGTTCTACAACACACTGCCGGTCAACACCATGGTGGCGCCGCGGCTCACGCCCGGGGGCCTGGCCACGCAGTACTCGTCGGTGGGGCACTACGACCTGGCACCCGACCAGGCCATGATCCTCACCCTGCCGGTCAGCGACGCGCCCTACCTCGGTTTCCAGTTGGGCAGCCTGTGGTACATCTCGCTGGACTACATCAACCACCAGACCTCGCTCAACGGCACTCAAGCGCAAGCGGATCCCGACGGCAAGATCCGCATCGTCGTCTCCGAGGCGAACCCGGGCGTGACCAACTGGTGTGAGACTCTCGGCCACTCCAAGGGCTATCTGCAGTTCCGGTGGCAGCGGCTCTCACGCGAGCTCACCGAGGCCGACGGTCCGACGGTCGAGATCGTCGACGTGGCCGACGTCGAAAAGGCGCTGCCGTACCACGAACACAACAAGATCTCCGAACAGGACTGGCGGGCCCGGATTGCGCTGCGCCAGAATCAAATCGCGAACAGGATGCTGGGGTAGCCATGGCCGGACTTCTCGAAAACAAGGTTGTCGTCATCAGCGGTGTCGGGCCCGCATTGGGCACCACCCTGGCCCGGCGCTGCGCCGAGGCCGGCGCCGATCTGGTGTTGGCGGCACGCACCGTGGAACGCCTCGACGAGGTGGCCAAGCAGGTCACCGATCTGGGCCGTCGGGCAGTCTCCGTGGGCACCGACATCACCGACGAAGCACAGGTGAACAACCTCGTCGACGCGTCGCTGGAGGCTTACGGCAAGGTCGACGTCCTGATCAACAACGCGTTCCGAGTGCCGTCGATGAAACCGTTCGCCAACACCACCTTCGAGCACATGCGCGATGCCATCGAGCTGACGGTGTTCGGCGCGCTGCGGATGGTGCAGGCCTTCACGCCGGCCCTGGCTCAGAGCAAGGGCTCTGTCGTCAACGTGAACTCCATGGTGGTCCGCCACTCGCAGGCCAAATACGGGGCGTACAAGATGGCCAAGTCGGCCCTGCTGGCCATGTCGCAGACCCTGGCCACCGAGTTGGGTGACCAGGGAATCCGGGTGAATTCTGTTCTGCCCGGCTATATCTGGGGCGGCACGTTGGAGAGCTACTTCACCCACCAGGCCGGCAAGTACGGCACCACCGTCGAGGAGATCTACAAGGCGACGGCGGCGTCGTCCGACCTCAAGCGGCTGCCGACCGAAGACGAGGTGGCCTCGGCCATCCTGTTCATGGCCAGTGATCTGTCCAGTGGTATCACCGGCCAGGCTCTGGATGTGAACTGTGGGGAGTTCAAGGCATGAGCGCGACCCGCGAAGGCGACGACGAGTGAGGATCGCAGCGAGGTACGAGCGAGGACCGGAGCGAGAAGGAGTCGAGCCATGAGTAGCGCCCGGACGAACGTGGGCACCATCGAGGATCTGCACGCCTCGGCCACAAAGGCCTGCGGCCTGGAGGATTTCGGCTCCGACGACGACAACTACCTCGAAGCGCTCGGGGTGTTGCTGGAGTCTTATCAGCGCGACGCCGATCTGACCGAGCTCGGCAGCAAGATGCAGCGCTTCTTCACCCGTAACGCGCTGGTGGCCCGACTTGTCTCGGAGGCCGCGTTCAAGCAATACCCGCAGCATGTCGACGTACCGATCGAGCGGCCGATCTTCGTCACCGGTCTGCCGCGCACGGGGACCACGGTGATCCACCGGTTGCTGGCGGCCGACCCGATGCACCAGGGCCTTGAGATGTGGCTGGCGGAGTTCCCGCAGCCGCGGCCGCCACGCGAAACCTGGCCGGACAACCCGGTATTCAGCGCACTCGATGCCCAGTTCAAGAAGGCTCACGAAGAGAACCCGGATTACACGGGTCTGCACTACATGACCGCCGATGAGGTCGAGGAGTGCTGGCAGTTGCTGCGCCAGTCGTTGCACTCGGTGTCCTACGAGACGCTGGCCCATGTGCCGACCTATTCGCAGTGGCTGGCGCGGCAGGACTGGACCAAACCGTATCAACGGCACCGCCGCAACCTGCAGCTGATCGGTCTCAACGAGCCCGAAAAGCGCTGGGTGCTCAAGAATCCCAGCCATCTGTTCGCCCTCGATGCGCTGTTCGCGACCTATCCGGACGCACTAGTGGTCCAATGCCACCGCCCGGCCGAGACCATTATGGCCTCGATGTGCTCACTGTCGCAGCACACCACCGAGGGCTGGTCCAACACGTTCACCGGGAACGTGATCGGCGAGGACGCCATGGAGACCTGGTCGCGCGGGCTGGAGTTGTTCAATGCCGAACGGGCCAAGCATGATTCGGCCCAGTTCTGCGACGTGGACTATTTCGAGTTCATCAAAGATCCGGTCGGCGCGGTCGAGGGCATCTACCGCACGTTCGGCCTGGATTTCACCGACGCCGCGCGACAGGCGATCGTCGACAGCCACACTGCCAGCCAGCAGGGGCCGCGTGCACCGAAACACACCTACTCACTGGCCGATTACGGATTGACCGCCGAGACGGTCAAGGAGCGGTTCAAGGGCCTCTAGTCCTCCCGCGAGCAGACATAAACCCGTAGCTTTCTGCGTGAAAAGCTACGGGTTTATGTCTCAGTGTCAGTCTGGATTTTGCCGCGTTGCGGTGGTTGGGTCTGGATCATCTGGTGTCTGGCTCAGTTTGTGTCTG